>DATHIE010000542.1:0-14394 GCA_035316905.1 Chryseolinea sp.
CGCGATCGACGTCTTCAGCTTGTAGCGGCATTTCGCCGACCATATTTCCATGTTGATCCCAGCCCTGGTGATATAGCTGAACAAAACGAACACCGGATTCTGAAAGCTTTCGCGCAAGCAGACAGTTAGACGCATATGTTCCGGAGACAAGACAATCAGAGCCGTACATTTTAATGATGTGATCGGGCTCCTGTGTGAGATCCGCCAGCTCAGGAACCGCTGTCTGCATCCTGTAGGCCATTTCATATTGCTGTACACGAGCCTGAATTTCAGGATCACCAAACTCATCGAAGCTCATGGAGTTGAGCTCAGACAAATTGTCCAGCATTTTGCGCGTGCCTTCCCGGCCTCTACCCTCGGGATCCTGCAAATACAGAACCCTTTCTTCGCTGCTGCTGAACTGAACTCCCTGGTGGATGCTATCAAGAAATCCATTTGTCCAAAGTTTTGAGTAGACGCCCTGCCCATTACCTCGTCCCCTTGACAACAATACACAGTAAGCGGGAAGGTTCTTGTTTTCACTTCCTAACCCATAACTCAGCCATGCTCCCATACTAGGTCTGTTGCCCTGTTGCGCGCCTGACTGCATAAAGGTTAACGCAGGATCGTGATTGATGGCTTCAGTGTGCATTGTTTTGATGAAGCAAAGCTCATCGACAATTTTCGCGGTGTGTGGGAACAGTTCACTCACCCATGCGCCAGACTGTCCGTGTTGCTGAAATTTGAAGTGTGATCCGACTAGCGGGAACTTCGCCTGGTTTGATGTCATCCCTGTTAACCTCTGCCCCATGCGAATTGATTCCGGCAATTCCTGGCCAGCCATCTTATTGAGCAACGGCTTGTAGTCGAAACTTTCCAATTGTGAAGGTGCGCCGTTCTGAAATAGATATATAATTCGTTTGGCTTTAGGTGCAAAGTGAGCCAAGCCTGTTAATTGCGGAATTCCATCGTCCCCCGATTTGAAAAGGTCGGGGATCAGTAATGATCCAAGCGCAACAGAACCCAATCCAAGGCTCATCTTTCCCAAAAAATGACGTCGCGTAATCTGGAACCGCTGTTTCAATAGTTCGTTTTCCATAGTCAGACCTTTGTAATGGATTCATCCATATTAAATAACGTATGCACTACCTGCATCAAAGCAGCCAGGGAAACCACATCTTTAATTTCGGCATATGGGTACTCACCCGCTGCAATAAATTTTTTGGCTTCTTCCGGCGTCGATGTGTATGCTGCAACTTCTCCTTTGTAATATTCGATCAGTTTGTTCAACTCGGCATCCTTTGGTTTTCTGCATACAATAGACCTGAATGCCAACGTTATCTTTTCCTCAGGGGAGGACGACTGTTGCATCAATCGTTCAGCAAAAACACGAGCCGATTCAAGAACGAGAGGATCGTTCAATACAACCAGGGCCTGAAGCGGTGTGTTTGTTCGCATACGGTTAACTTCACACTGGTCGCGATTGCTGCCATCGAATACGAGCATACCCGGTGGCGGTACCGTGCGTTTTATAAAACTGTACAGACCACGTCGGTATAACTTATCTCCGTGATCCTGAACATAACGAGCCAATACTCCACGACCAGACGTCGACGATTCCCAAACGCCCTTCGGTTGATAAGGCTTAACACTTGGACCACCGATTTCTTTTACAAGAAGACCACTACTGGCAAGGGCCATGTCATGGATAGTTTCCGCCGCCATCCTCGTCCGAGGACCTCTTGCCAACAAGATATTGTCGGGATCAGCGGCACGCTTCTCGTCAGAGAACACCGACGATTGCCGATACGTCGACGACATGACCATTTGTTTGAGAAGACGTTTGATGTTCCATCCGTTATTCATAAAGTCAAGCGCAAGCCAATCCAAAAGTTCCGGGTGTGAAGGCATTTCGCCCTGCATTCCAAAGTCACCAGCAGTTTTCACGAGGCCGCGGCCAAAAAACTCCTGCCACATCCTATTGACAAAAACCCGTGCCGTCAATGGATTCTGTTTATCCACAATCCATTTAGCAAGGCCCAAGCGGTTGTTACCGTATTTCAATGAATCGAAAGGCATTACAGATGAAGGTAGTCCAATGCTTACCCTGTCACCAGGCGCATCATAAACTCCACGCCTTAAAAGATATGTGGGCCGAATTGTGTCATTATCCTGCATGATCATCACCTTGACAGCTGCAGTGTCCTTCTTGTTAATAAACGTCAGTATCTGGTTTACATCCTCCGAGGTAATCTTCATGTTTGGAGGGTCTGCAAGCGACGCCAGCGTTATATCTCCAACCAATCCCTTTTCCGGAACCTGATTAAAAAATGCAAAGGCACGGTAATAGTCTTTTTGCAGAATCGGATCATACTTATGATCATGACACTTTGCACATTCGAATGTTAAGGCGAGGAATGCTTTTCCGAACGTGTTTGTTCTGTCGGTTACGTATTCAATTCTGTATTCTTCATCGATAACTCCACCCTCTTGAGTGATCTTGTGATTTCTGTTAAAACCTGTCGCCAACAGCTGTTCCTTCGTAGGGTCCTGCAAAAGGTCACCCGCAAGCTGCCAGGTAACGAACTTATCGTAGGGATAGTTTTCATTGAATGCATGTATAACCCAATCGCGCCAGGGCCACATCGTACGCAACCCATCATCCTGATAACCGTGTGAGTCAGCATATCGCGCAACGTCCATCCAATATGTAGCCATCTTCTCTCCATACGAGGGTTGTTTGAAAAGCTCATCCACAACTTTTTCGTATGCCTCCTCCGAGTCATCATTCAAAAATTTATCCTGCAAGTCGACTGATGGAGGAAGCCCGGTAAGGTCAAAGCTAACCCGCTTCAATATTCTTTCTTTGTCAGCCGCTGGATTGGGTTCAAGTCCGCGGCCCTCGATCTTTGCAAGTATAAAATTGTCAATTTCATTATGCGCCCAGTCTTCGTCACCGACAGATGGAAGGGCCGTTTGTTTCGGAGAAATGAATGCCCAGTGAGGTTTAAATTTGGCGCCCTGTGCGATCCATTTACGGATCAATTCAATTTCATGCTCGTTCAATTTTAGATTTGATTGGACAGGGGGCATGATCTCTGAAGTATCAGCAGACGATATTCTGAGATAGACTACTGATTTATCCGGAGATCCAGGAACGATAGCATGGGCATCCGGATCATCTTTTAAAGCAGCAAGGGCTCCTTCCTGAGTATCGAGCCTAAGGTGTGCCTTGCGCTGATTTGCGTCAGGACCATGGCATTTAAAACAACGATCCGAAAGGATAGGCCGGATGTGGATATTATAGTCAATGGAGTCTGTAGACCCAGCTGTCGAAAGTTTTTTTTCACACGACCAGGTAAGCGAAACCAAAGCAGCGAGTCCAACAAAAAGGAACGGGTTAACTCTTCTGATCATAAACAATACCCCTCAAATTGAGCTTTTTAAGGGAATTTCAAAACCCTTTTTATTTCAAATTCTAATCGCAAAGATAACAAATGCAATAAATGTTTTTTTGCTATTCTTATGGGTGCAAAAGCCGAAAAAAATGTAATTAAAAGCGTCGCAAGTAGTAGATATATGAAAGTGTACAGGATAAAACGCGCACAGACCTTACACACCACGCTCAACAAGGCGTGGGAGTTCTTTTCACGTCCTGAGAACCTTCGCCTTATCACACCTGGATACATGAACTTCAAGATCCATCATCGATCGGGAGAAGATAAACTTTACGCGGGGCAAATGATTCACTACACTGTTTGTATACTACCTGGTTTGCCTGTCAATTGGCTCACTGAGATTACATATGTGCAGGAACCGCATTGCTTCGTAGACGAGCAGCGTAAAGGGCCGTATAAACAATGGCAGCACCTGCATACTTTCAAAGACGTTGACAACGGCATTGAAATTACAGACGAAGTGAATTATGCCATTCCGTTTGGCTTTATTGGCCGGCTGGCGAACGATGTGTTTGTGGAGAGAAGGCTAAATGCTATTTTTGACTATCGTTTTAAAGCGCTGGAGACATTGTTCAAGGATGAAAAACGAAAAATAGAAAGTCAGCGTAATTCATGAGTCTTCTTACCATCCTTATCTGTTCGGCAATCGCCATCTCCACTTTTCTTTCTTGGGAATTGGTAGCCCGGTTCCTGTTTGCACCAAAGAAGTACGAGCTCACAACGTCCGACCAGACAAATCCTTTACAACAAACCCAACAAACGAATTGAATTCAAAATATCTTTACCTCGTCCTGGACCTCATCGTTTTTATTGTCCCATTTGTTGCAAGCTTTCAGAAGAAGGCGCCATTTTTTAGAAAGTGGAAATACCTTGGGATCGCGCTACTGATTACCAGCATCTTTTTTATTGTCTGGGACGAAATTTTTACGCGAGAGAAAGTCTGGGGATTTAATGATCAATATCTGACTGGGATCTTTCTAGGCTCTTTACCATTAGAAGAGATACTGTTTTTCATTTGCATACCTTATGCAAGCGTGTTCACTTATTTTGTACTGAATCACACGATTGAGAAAGATCATCTTTTCCCTCACCAGGAATTGATTTCAAGTGTATTGATTATCATGCTTCTCATCGCAGGGATATATAATATAGACAAATGGTATACGGGGGTGACCTTTATAACACTAGCATTATTCCTTGCGTATCAGATGCTCAAAATAAAACCCAGATATATGGGCAGGTTCTATTTCGCATACGCCGTGTTGATCATTCCGTTATTTATAGTGAATGGAATCCTTACGGGAACATTCATTGATGATAGCGTGGTCTGGTACAACAACAGTCACACCCTCGGCATGAGGATAGGAACAATTCCTTTAGAGGATTTTTTTTACGCATTTCTCCTGATCCTGATGAATATCGCGATCATCGAATGGCTTGAAGATCGCGCATACTACAGGAAAAAAAAATGAGCGCATCGTAATGTGCTCACTCCTTGAGTTTCGATTAAGGGAAAATTCTTAAACTGCTTCGAGTTTCTGCTGCTTTTCCAGCTTCATCTCTTTAGACTTTTTGCCTTTCCTACTACCCTTTACGGCATCCTCCATAAATTTGGCAGCTTTCTTTTTCTTCTTGTCTTCACGTTTGATAACATTCGCGAAGATTGAAGCAAGTTTTTTTGAATTTTGGTGCAAAACCTTCTTGACTTTTTTAGTCGGAGTTGGCAATTCCAGATGTCCGAGCGCGTCTTGCATTGAGTCTTCAATTAGGCCTCTCAGGGCCTTTCGTGATGTCTTTGTTTTTTCCATACCAGTAGTGGTTGAGATGTCTAAAATACCAAATGTTGTTAGAATAAGAATGGCTTAACAAAAAATTAACATTGAACTATAAAAACCGCTCTCGGGCCACAAAAAAAGGCGCTTTTTGACGGCGCCCTTTCATAAATGTTTAGACATTTTTTTCTACTCGTATCGAAGCGAATCGACCGGATTTGTCGACGCTGTTTTGATGGATTGGTAGCTCACTGTAAGCCATGCTATAACGATCGCGGCTAACCCGCTCAGGATCAATATCAAAGGATCAACGGGTATTCTATATGCAAATCCCTCCAGCCACTGGTGGGCTACGTACCACCCTACCCCGGCCGCGGGTACAAAAGCAATTACCACCAGTTTCGTGAATTCCTTCGATAATAATACGGTGAGTCCGAAGGTGGACGCACCCATCGCCTTTCTTATACCAATCTCTTTCGTTCTCTGTTCCGAAGTGAAAGCAGCAAGCGCGAATAGCCCCAACGATGCAATAAATATTGCGAGCCCTGAGAAAATTGAAAAGATGTTTCCCATGCGTTGCTCCGCGCGGAACAGTTCGTCAAAACTTTCATCCATGAACGCGTATTCAAACGGCTCATTTGTGGAGTGTTGTTTCCAGAGTTTCTCGACAGTAGCCACGATGTCACGCGGGCTTCCTTCATATCGGATCAACAAACTGTTGGCATTAGTAGTATAAAGTATAGATAACGGACGTACTTCGGTTTTGAAGGATTCGAAGTTAAAATTCTTAACCACTCCAACTACCTTAAGACGTTTGATCTGTTGACCACCATCACCATCATTATAAAGTATCTCTTCACCAATCGGATCGGTAAATCCAAATTCGCGCACAGCTGCCTCATTCAATATAATCGCTGTAGTGTCGGTGGGGAACTCCTTTGAGAAGTAACGCCCCTTCGTCATGTCAAATTTAACCACCTCCTGATGATCCTCATCGGCGTAATAAACGCCCATGATATGATCCTGTTCTGAGCCGGCTGCTTTAAATACTGTCGTGTTATTCACTCCGGGAAACGTATTGTTGGTGTAGCTGGTTTTCACTACACCCTTCTGCTGAGCCAAGTCATTCTTGAATGCATCCTTATTCGTACCCAGTCGCGCGGTACTTTGAAGTATGAGTATGTTATTTTTGTCAAGCCCAAGGTTCTTTTCCTGCATGTATTGAATTTGCTGATATACCACCATTGTGAAAATGATAAGGAATATTGAAAGTGCAAATTGAAAGATCACGAGGAAACTTCTAATGCCCTTCGTCTTCATCCCGGCTCTTACTTTTCCTTTCAGAACTTCCACTGCACTAAAAGAAGTGAGATAAAAGGCAGGATAACTACCTGCAACGATTCCCACAAAGAGTACCACCGCGACAAGGACTCCCACGAAAAACGGGCTTGCCAAAACCTGCATACTCAAAACTTTGCCTGACAAAGTTTCGAAGTATGGCAGCAGGAAATAACATGCTACAACTGCCAGCAAAACCGATACAAAGCTGTATATAGTAGATTCAGCAAGGAACTGAGCTATCATTTGTCCACGCAATGAACCTAACGTTTTGCGCAATCCTACTTCCTTTGCCCTTCCCGCAGAACGTGCTGTGGAAAGATTCATGAAGTTTATACACGCAATAACAATAATGAAAATTCCAATTGCTCCAAAGAAATAGATGTACGTCATACTGCCAGCCGGTTCGATACCATCGACAGTGGTTGAACGAAGATGTATATCCGTGAGCTTTGTTGAAAAATATCCATACTCTCCGCCTTTCTCCTTCATTTGTTTTAAGGAAGTACCCATGAATTTTTCGACCTCTGGCCCGACGTATTTTTCAACCAGCCCTTCAAACTTGCTGTTGACCTGTTCAACTGAAGTATTGGGACGAAGCAGGTAATATGTGTACATATAATTGTTCAACCATATCGGCTGCTTTAA
Source organism: Chryseolinea sp. (assembly GCA_035316905.1). Taxonomy (GTDB): domain Bacteria; phylum Bacteroidota; class Bacteroidia; order Cytophagales; family Cyclobacteriaceae; genus Chryseolinea. Next base: position 7,196 of record DATHIE010000542.1, read on the forward strand.
TCGGTCATTTGTTTGCGCCGAGATTAGGATGTTGAATCCAAAGTGAGAATTACTGGGAGAATTATCGGCGATTCCAGTCACTTTAAATGTTTTGTTTTCCCCGCCGATAACCAAAAGTTTACCCATCGGATCAACGTCGCCAAAGTATTTCTTTTTCATGTCCTCGGTAAGCACGACGGTGTTAGGTTGATTTAGAGCCGTCTTTATATCACCCTCCCTAAGCCTGAAGCTGAAAAATTCAAAAAAGTTGGAATCTGCATAGAAGACCTTTTCTTCAGTGAGAACTTTATCTTCATATTTTACAGCAGGGCGCCCGAAGTATGGTACCACTCTTGTGGCGGACTCAACCTCGGCAATCTCAGATACGAGTGCAGCAGACATCGGTGGGCAGGTATTTGCCGTGCGAATATCCTGGTCACCTATTTTTCCGTGCAGGCCTACCTGGTATATCCTGTCTGCGTTCGCGTGAAACCTATCGAAGCTCAGTTCATCTGTGATGTAAAGAATAATCAACAGACATGCTGTAACCCCGATGGTCATCCCCAGTATATTGATTGCTGAGAAAAATTTATGCTTCAGAATATTTCTAAAAGCGACGTTGAAATAACTTTTAAACATATGGCAAAATTGATGTTGTTCCGACTTGTTCTAATGGCTTACGTATGACGCACCAACTGGATGTAATGTTACAGGCAAGTCACGTTGTTTTGACAACTGACTGAGCTCCATCCCGTATTGGTGTATTAAAATATTATTCTGTTCGCAATGTGTTTACAGGGTTTACCATGGCCGCACTCAAAACTTTGTACGCTATTGTGAGTCCTGAAATAAAGAATAAAAGGAATATAGACAGGACAAAGGTCAGGACCGAAGGCGATTTATAATAATCCCAAATGCTGCTCATCAACCCGTCAACTGCAAGATAGCTCAGGCCCGATCCAATGACCGAAGCGACGAGCAGCATGATCACAAACTCAGTATTGATGATACGCGTGATATTCCCTACGGACGCACCCAAAACCTTTCGTACCCCGATTTCTTTCATACGCTTAATAATATTCAGCGAAACCAACGAATAGAGTCCGGTCGCCGAAAGAATCAGCGCGACAATGCCGAGGAACACAAACATCTTAACAATGTTATCATTTACAGTTGTTGCTTCCACCATGATCTCATCCAGGAATCGCCCATTGTATAAACGATTTGGAAATATCTGTTTCCAATCGGCCTCCATTGCTTTGTTGATGTCATGTATCTTATCAAGTGGCGCGTTGACGATGACGTGAGTATAATTCTCAGGTCCGGTATAACGCAGCATCAAGGGCTCCAACTCCCTCCAAAGGCCTTGCGTGTATACATCCTCCACGACACCGACAACAAATAATTGAACAGAGTCCATCCAGATTATCTCTTTACCTATTGGATTATCCCAACCAAAGCTTTCAGCAAGCTTTTCTGTGACTATTACTGATTCTTTCTTATCGGTATCGGAATCTTTTTGAAAATCTCTTCCTAGCACAAGATGCAAACCCATCGTTTTGATATACTCATCTCCAACATCAATGATATCCACATCAAGCTGTTTCGATTCGTGCTTGATCGGGTCATTGTAGCGGGCCGAGAAGATACTATGCTTTGAGCCGGCAATGGAAATAATGTCCTTGTTCTGTTCTATCGCGTTGCGATACGTGTCGTATTCACTTTGATTGCCGACGTACGCAACCAGGATTCCTTCGTCATTAAAACCCAGATCGAAGTCGCGTTGGAATTTAGAGTTCTGGTAAAAGGCGAACGCAAAAATGATCGCAACCAACGAAAATGAATATTGTGCCACCAACAGAACCCGAGTGAAGTTGTTGGTGCCTCCGAATTTGAGCTTTCCCTTCAGAATACTTACGGGTTCAAAATTGCTTATATAAAATGCTGGATAGCTGCCCGCAACCAGACCCGTGAATATCAACACCGCTACCATAAAAAGCGTGAACTCAGGACTGTCAATATAGTGTGAAGTGAGCTTCATATCATCCCACAAGGCGTTCCAGGCATTCATCAACACCTCACCAAGAAACAATCCGACGATCAGCGCCAGAAAACAAATGAAAAGAGTTTCGCCAATAAACTGAAAGATCAATTGAATACGGAGACTTCCCATCACTTTACGTATGCCGATTTCCTTCAGTCGGCGGGAAGAGATGGCAATAGCGGTATTTGTAAGATTGAAACAGGCAATAAGTAGTAATAGGACCGACATTATGATGGGACTCACCACGGCAGGTCGATGATTTGCCGGTTCGAGCACCGTCCAGGTGTCATTTGCCGAATCGCGCCTGCCCATACCAACAAACGGATCAAGCTCAAATTCTTTGATTTGAAAGTCTTCGCGTACTTTGTTGTTGTTCTCGAGATAGGTCTGTAACTGCTTATGAACGACTTCAATCCTTGTGGGATCATTGATCAATACGAAGAGAGTATTTCGTGCCTTCCAGTCGCCACTCTTTTCAATGGATTTATCCTCGTCGTAGTAATTTTCGTAGTGTGTGTACGATTCTTCTTCGAAGCTGGAGTTCCCAGGTTGCTTTTTAAAAACACCGCCTACCTGATATTCCTTTAGGTTGGCGCCCATTACCTGCGTCAGTGGTTTCCCAACAACATCTGTTGTTCCAAAGAGTTTCAGGGCAATCTGTTCACTGAGGAAGACCTTCGATTTGTCATTAAGATCCTTCGGATCGCCCGCAAGGAATTCGAAAGAAAAGACCTCGAAAAATTCGGGATCTGCATACATCAGGCCTGCTCGAAACACATTATCGTTTACTTTGAAGTCCGAATAAGACCACGACAGGCGAACGACCTTTGATACGTCTGGTATGTTTTGTTTGACGGTCAATCCCAGCGCGTGAGGTGCATGACCATACAGAGTAGTCTGCCCCTCAAACTCACGTATTGAACTGACACGATAGATAGATGATCCGTTGACATGATGTGAATCATAGCGTGCATCGAACTCCCAGTTGAAATAGGCCACAATGCAACATGCGATGGCTATTCCCATTCCAAACACATTGATAATGATGAATAGTTTATTCTTCATCGTGTTTCGAATGGTGATGAGTAGAAAGTTCCTGATCATGTGAGGACGGGTTTTGTCTGGGTGGCTACGTAACTGGGTACTTGGGTCTGGGTATTAGACTTGAATTCACCCTAAAAGGTTGCAGTGTAAGGTCAACAAATATGCCATGAGGTAAAATCAATTTAAACAATGATTAGTTGAACTGTTAAATGTTCAGAAGTGTAACAGCCACTGTTCATTTTTTGATAAAAAATAAAACCCGGATGTGGTTAACGACACCCGGGTTTAAAAAGAGCGAAAGGTTCAGGCCTATGACCGCCATCAAATACCTGACGCTTCCGTTCTGTTTATCTGATACTAAATATGGAACTGCTCTTTGATGTTTTCTGTAACCACCTTACCGTCGAAGAGGTTAACAATACGATGTGCATAGTTTGCATCGTAAGGTGAGTGAGTCACCATGATTATCGTTGTTCCTTCTTCGTTGAGCTGAGACAACAGCTTCATAACTTCTTCGCCATTGGCAGAGTCAAGGTTACCAGTAGGTTCATCGGCAAGAATTACTTTCGGTTTTGCTACGATAGCACGGGAGATAGCGACACGCTGTTGCTGACCACCAGACAACTGCTGAGGGAAGTGATTCCGGCGATGCATGATGTTCATGCGCTCGAGTACTTCTTCCACCCGTTGCTTTCTTTCGCTGGATGGAACTTTCATGTACAACAAGGGAAGCTCAACGTTTTCAAATACCGTAAGTTCGTCAATGAGGTTAAAGCTCTGGAACACAAAGCCGATCGAACCCTTACGAAGCTGGGCGCGCTGGCGCTCCGAATATTTTGCAACCTCATGTTCGCCAAAGTGATACTCACCGTTAGTAGGATTATCAAGCAATCCCAGGATGTTCAACAAGGTTGATTTTCCACATCCTGATGGACCCATAATGGCCACAAATTCGCCTTCTTTGATCTCAAGATTGATATTGTTTAAGGCGGTTGTTTCTACTTCTTCTGTAGTGTAGACTTTTTCGAGATTTTTGAGTTTGATCATGGCTGGTTATTTACGATTTGATGTTTGCAATTTGGCTTTAGTTTTATGAAATACTTCCTTTTATCTTAAAGGTTACTGTGTTAGACTCATTATTGTATCAAGTTGTTACAGATTGGATCTGAATTGTCAATTCAGGAGCAATACCTCGTTATTCCCAAAATTCTCGTACGATGAGGTGATTACCTTATCTCCCGGTTCCAGGCCTTCCAGCACTTCGAAATATTCACTACCCATCTTGCGTCCCAGCTTGATATCGCGGCGTACGGCGCGGCCGTCCTCTTCCACAACAAACACCCAGTTACCCCCTGTATCCTTGTAAAATCCACCCACAGGTAACAACAACTCTTCTGATGATTGACCCAACTCAATTCTCAAACGTAGCGAAAGACCGCGAATTATACCTGGGGGTGTGTCTCCCGTAAAATTCATATCCACTTCGAACCGTCCGTTGGTAGCACCTGGATATTTGTAGGTGATCACCAATTCGTAATCCTTATTATTAAATGTTGTCGTTGCCTTCAAACCCGTTGTTATTCGCGGCAAGTACAATTCATCAATTGGTACTTTCACCTTATAGCTTCCTACCACGTCGATCCATCCTAATCGGAACCCAGGGTTCACGTTTTGTCCGCGGTCAAGCTGAGGACGCGATAGTTGTCCATCGATAGGAGCACGAATAACTAGATTATCAAGAATCAGTCCTACACCCTCCAAACTCTTTGTCATGCGTTGCTCTGAAAGCGACGTCTCACGTAATTGCCTGATGCGGTCAATAGAATCGGCCTTATATGCCTGGTACGTGATCTTCTTCCGTTCTATCGCATATTTGTAGTCGGCCTCAGTACGTTCCCATTCCTGTTTAGAAATCAACTTTTTATCGAACAGTTGCTGCTGTCTATGATACTGTGGCGTTACGATCGCGAGCTGATTATCGATCAACGCTAATTGTTGGCGCTGATCCAAGTCGTTTTTCATAATGTTAAGCCTTGTCTCACGCGCACGGTTAATACTTTCGTTAAATGATGCTTCCTGCTGTAAGACCGTCAATTCGCGGTTAAGGTTGCTTAGCTCGAGAATTATATCTCCTTCTTTAAGCATAGCGCCGCTTTCCGCCACCACTCGCTTGATAGTTCCACCCTCCACTGCATCAAGATATACCGTTCTGCTTGGCTCAACTGTACCTGTTTGAGGTATATACTCTTTGAATTCGCCTCTTTTGACCTCGGCAATAGTGATCTTTTCTCTGTCGATTTTTAGCTTAGATCGCCTATCCGCAAAAATAAACTGGTACCCAACAAACACGACAAAGACCGCGATACCCCCAAAGGTAGCGACCCGTTTAACCGTCCACTTCTTCTTTTTGATTTGTTTATCCATTCTTACTAATTCGTTATACTTAACCCGTTTCCCATTATTCGCACAGCCTAAAAAAGCGGATTGAAACAGGCAAGGCATACCCGTGATTGCCAACAAGTGTGCCAACCACTTTAAGCCCATTTTTACCCTCGTTTTAAACAAAAATACGCTTCCAGTTCGTTCACATGTGAACGAGCGTGTCCGCATTCGAACGCAGGAAACGAGCATTAGCGCTGTTTTTGGACAAATTCAGCCTAAAAGCGTTTCGGTATGCACTTTGCCCACTAGCGGACAACTGTGTTTGGTAATGATACAGTGCTAAGGCCTTAAAAATCTAAACGGGAATGGAACAGAAACAAGGAAAAATCTTAATAGTCGATGACAATGAAGATCTGTTGAAAGCCGCCAAAATGCATCTGAAGCGGCACTTTGCTCAAGTCGACACAGAAAAAAATCCCGAGGCTATACCAGCGTTGATGAACAATGAGGATTACGACGTGATCCTTCTTGATATGAACTTCACTAAGGACGTCAGCAGTGGCAGTGAAGGATATTACTGGCTCGAACGCATCCTTCAGCTCGATCCATCAGCTGTTGTTGTGCTCATTACCGCATACGGCGACATCCAAATGGCAGTAAAAGCGATCAAAGCCGGAGCTACGGACTTCGTGGTGAAGCCGTGGGAAAATGAAAAATTGCTGGCTACTCTTTATTCCGCAATGCGCCTGCGTGAGTCACGCGATGTGATCGAAACTCTGAAAATAAAAAACCACGAGATAAACCAGGCGCTGAATGAACGCTATAGCGAAATCATCGGTCAGAGCAATGCCATGCAAAAGATCTTTCAAACCATAGATCGGGTCGCCAAGACGGACGCGAATGTTTTGATCCTTGGAGAAAACGGTACTGGAAAAGAATTGATCGCGCGGGCTATCCACCGGAATTCGGCGAGAAAAAATGAAAATTTTGCCAGCGTAGATCTTGGGTCGATAACGGAGACCCTATTCGAAAGCGAACTATTTGGACATAAGAAAGGATCGTTCACTGATGCAAAAGAAGACCGTGCCGGAAGGTTTGAATTAGCCAATAACGGAACACTATTCCTGGACGAGATCGGCAACCTATCGCTTCCTTTACAAGCGAAGCTGCTTACGGTCTTACAGAACCGGAAAGTAAGTCGTGTTGGATCGAACAAAGATACCCCCATCGATATACGCCTGATTTGTGCCACAAACATGCCACTGTACGAAATGGTTAAGGAGAATCGGTTCCGTCAGGATCTGTTGTACAGGATAAACACGATTGAAATCGAGATACCCGCGTTAAGAGAGCGCTTCGAAGATATCCCGCTGCTGGCCAATCATTTCCTAAAACATTATGCGTCGAAGTATGACAAGAGCGTAACGAAAATAAGTGAGGGTGCAATGGCGCGAATGCATAAACATCCGTGGCCGGGAAACATCCGTGAACTTCAACACTCAATTGAACGCGCTATTATTCTCAGTGGAGGTAGTGTTTTGCAACCGGAAGATTTCAACTTTGCTCCCGCGGCTTCCAAAGACGACGGCCAACTTGCACTCGAACAGTACAACCTTGAAGAAGTCGAAAAACTTCTCATCCGTAAGGTTTTAAAGAAATACAACGGCAACATTACGCAGGCCGCCTCTGAGCTCGGACTTACTCGCTCTTCCTTATACCGACGGCTGGAGAAGTACGGGTTATAGAGCTC
>DATHIE010000543.1:0-3987 GCA_035316905.1 Chryseolinea sp.
CAGATCGATTATAAGCCGAACCTGATTGCCCGTACCCTTGGCTCCAATAAAAACTACCGGATCGTCGCATTGATTCCTGACCCGACGCTGGATCCATACTGGGCACAGTCAAATCTTGGAATAATCCAGGGACAAACAGAATGGGCGCAGTACGGCGTTGTAGTTGATACGTTTGCGTTTGACCTCTACAACAAAGATTCATTTCACAGGCTTGCTCTGGAAGTGGCAGAACAAAAGCCGGATGGTATCGTGCTTGCACCAATATTCTATCATGAGTCGCTGCCGGCGTTTGAACTCTTCAAGCGACAGGGAATACCCTACGTGATCTTTAATACAAACATTCACGAGGCCCAACCCCTCGCATTCATTGGACAAAATCTTAATCAAAGTGGACGGATAGGCGCTCAGTTAATGATGCTTGGCCAGCGCGATCCTGGAACCTACGCAGTACTACATATTGACGAAGACGTCCAGGACTCAGTCCACTTGCTGGAAAAGGAAAAAGGATTCCGGGATTACTTTGCAGAAAAAAGCAGGACGAAGTTCGAGATCCTAGACTATAACCTGAATCCTCATAACGATTCTTTTAAAGGTCAGATGATGCAGTTGCTCGAACATGCATCGCTAAAAGGAATTTTCATCAGTACTTCTAAGGGTACAGCCGTTGCAGCGTCCTTTGTAGAAGGCCATGGCAAGAATGACATACGCGTGATTGGTTACGACATTCTCCAAGATAACCTGAAATATCTTCGGTCAGGTGCTATCGACTTTCTCATCAATCAAAATCCAAAACGGCAGGCATTACTTGGCATAAGTCACCTCGTCAATCACTTAATGTTCAAAAAGACGGCACCCACGCTAGACCTCTTTCCGCTCGAAATCATCACCCAGCAAAACGTGGACTCGTATCTGGGATCTGGCATTCATTAGCAGCAAAACTAAATTCCGGCAAGGCCGTTCTGGGAAGATTCGCGAATCTCTTGTCAAGGATTTGTGAAAGTAGAAGGGTATTTTTGCCGCCTGAATGAAATTTGAGCTTACATCGTCCGATCCGAAATCTTCAGCTCGCGCAGGGATTGTAGAAACTGCTCATGGCCGAATTCACACGCCGATCTTTATGCCCGTGGGAACCGCGGGATCCGTGAAGGCTGTTCATCAACGTGAATTGGAAACTGATGTAGATGCAGAGATCATACTGGGCAATACTTACCACCTCTATTTGCGCCCAGGAACGGAGTTGCTGGAGAAAGCAGGCGGTCTTCACAAGTTTAACGGATGGAACCGAGCTCTGCTCACCGATAGCGGTGGCTATCAGGTTTACTCGCTTGGCGCTAACAGAAAGATCACCGAACAAGGTGTAATCTTCAAATCCCACATCGACGGATCCACTCATACGTTCACGCCGGAATCCGTGATGGACATCCAGCGCTCAATAGGTGCAGATATTGTTATGGCTTTCGATGAATGTACTCCTTACCCATGTGAGTATAGCTATGCTAAAAATTCCATGGCGCTGACTCATCGCTGGCTAACGCGATGTGTTGAACAAATGAAAAATACAGAACCGAAGTATGACTATGAACAATGTCTCTTTCCGATCGTCCAGGGTAGCGTCTACAATGATCTGAGAAAACAATCTGCTGAGTTTATCGCAGCACAGGACCAACCAGGAAATGCCATCGGAGGACTCTCAGTCGGCGAACCGCATGAAGACATGTACGCAATGACAAGCCTGGTGTGCGGCATTTTGCCAAAAGACCGACCACGCTACCTGATGGGTGTTGGCACTCCTGAAAATATTCTTGAGTGTATTGCTCTGGGAATCGACATGTTTGATTGCGTAATACCTACCCGCAATGCACGCAACGGAATGCTCTTTACCTCAGAAGGGATAATCAACATCCGTAATGAAAAATGGAAGGATGATCTTTCTCCCATTGATAGCACCCTTGGCGGATATGGAAGCAGTAGACACTCAAAGGCCTACTTACGTCACCTGGTGATAAGCAAGGAAATTTTGGGCGCGCAAATTGCATCATTACACAACCTCACGTTTTACTTGTGGCTGGTGAAAGAGGCAAGAAAACAAATTATTCAGGGTACCTTTACATCTTGGAAAGAGATGATGGTACCAAAGGTTAGAACGCGGCTTTAACCAACTCAATGACGATCATAAAATCAATAAAGGTTTGAAGCTTTTAGATAAATATATCCTCAAACGTTTCCTAAGCACTTTCTTTTTTGTTGTGTTGATCCTTCTCGCGGTGATCACTATTATCGATCTCACGGAGAAGATGGACAAGTTTGCTAAAGCCGGGCTTAAAGCGACTGAGATCCTCGGATATTACTTGGATTTCATTCCCTGGATCGCGAGCCTCCTCGCGCCTATTACCATTTTTATTGCAACTGTATACGTTTGCTCGCGAATGGCTGGCCATACGGAAATCATAGCTATTCTTAGCAGCGGTGTAAGCTTTAGAAGACTGCTCGTGCCTTTCTTTATTGGGGCCGGACTGGTGGGAATCATCAACTTTGTGCTTAACGGATGGGTGATCCCGAATTCAAATAAATCCAGGCTGGAGTTCGAATTGCTGCACCTGAAAAGCAAATTTTACTTTGACCAACGCAATGTTCATATCCAGGTCGCGCCCGATACGTATCTCTATATGCAGAGTTACAATAATAGCAATCAAACCGGCTACCATTTCACGCTGGAAAAATTCCAAGACAATAAACTAGTAGAAAAACTCACCGCCAACCGCATTGAATGGGATTCGGTAAAACAAAAATGGACGTTAAGGGACTGGTCGATAAAAAAAATCGAGGATGTTTTTCAAAGTAGTGTCGAACCTCCGGAAGGTGTTCCCGGGTTTAAGACCACACGATTGACAAACAGTGATTCACTGGCGAGTGGACAAGCAATGGATACAGCTCTTGTGATCCGGCCCAAGGAATTTGAAAGCGACTATCGCAAGTACGATGGAATGACCCTTAACGAACTTAATGATTACATCAAAACGTTGAGGGCCCGGGGATCAACCGGTATTGAAGTTTATGAAGTGGAGAAATACACGCGTTACACATCCCCGTTCACAATCTTTATTCTTGTATTCATGGGTGTCATTGTATCATCGCGTAAAAGCCGCGGCGGGACTGGTCCACAAATAACATTAGGGTTCTTATTGTCTTTTATCTTTATTCTATTTTTTACGCTGTTCCGAACATTTGCTGAAAACGGCGCAATGCCTCCTCAAATTTCGGTTTGGATCCCGAACATTATTTTCGGGGTGATCTCAACAATGATGTACAAATACGTACCGCGTTAATGGCAACCCGCACCGATTACCTAAAGCTTCATTTCATCGTCTTTCTTTGGGGGTTTTCCGCGATACTTGGAAAACTGGTATCCATCCCTGCCGTGGAAATGGTCTTTTACAGATCAATTCTTGCAGCAATCGGGATGGGAATTGTGATGCTCGCTATGAAAGGGACTTTTCAGGTAACCAGGTCTCAATTAGTCAGGCTAATACTCATTGGCTTCATTGTAGCATTCCATTGGGTCGCCTTCTTTGGATCAGCCAGAGTCGCGAACGTATCGGTGAGTCTCGTGGGATTTGCAACGAACTCCCTATGGGCAGCTTTACTGGAGCCGTGGTTCAACCGGAGCCGGGTAAAGAAATTCGAGTTGATGCTTGGGCTAGTGGTCTTGCTGGGCCTGTACGTTATCTTCTCGTTCGACTTCCAGTATAAACTAGGACTATTCCTCGGTGTTGTGGCAGGGTTCACATCAGCATTGTTTTCCGTGTTCAACGCCAGGATGGTAAGATCTGTACCGTCTTTCACTATCACATTTTATGAAATGATAGGTGCCTTCGTGGGTTTGGCTATATTCTTTCCTGTTTATAAGATGACCTGGGCACCTGGCGGAGTCCTCCACCTGCTTCCCGAAACAATGGATTGGATTTACATTGGACTATTGGCGGGAGT
>DATHIE010000544.1:0-3586 GCA_035316905.1 Chryseolinea sp.
TATCCATAGAACTATTGCCATGAGCGAGAACGGAGTATTATAGGCTGACTATATTTCATTAAGCCTCCAGACACTGCTTTTTTATGTACATAGGTTTGTACATGCGTCCTTTAACTCTATTCCTCTTATAAAATTTCCCAAAATCATTGGCGGGAAATCGTTAAATTGTATATAACAGACGCTATCACATTTTATCAAGAGGCGAGGGTTGTGTCTACCTGTGCGTGTACCTATTGATTATGGTAAATACCTTTACCTCAAAGTGTAAGCTTAAAAAAGATGCCCGTCACGTCTTGTGTCTTGGTTTATTATGGGTAGTCACTTTCCTGGTACCGCGATCTCTCATGGGCCAGCCAATTTTCTTCAACCAGATCTCCCAGGAAGACGGACTTCGCAATGGCAACGTCCGCGCCATTGTGAAAGACTTCCAGGGATTTGTATGGATCGGAACAGAAGACGGTCTGCATCGTTTCGACGCCAATCAGATGAAGATCTACCGCCACCGTGAATCCGATTCTCTCAGCTTAAGCGGCAATTTTATTCTTGGCCTTTACGAAGACACATTCCATAACCTGTGGGTAGGCACCCTGGAGGGAGGTTTATGCCTCTATGACCGAAACAGCGATACGTTCCGCCGATATGCCTTTCCTTCCGAAGCCAAAACGGCCAGCAAGGCGGTCCGGAATATAACTCAGGCAAAAGATGGTTATCTCTACGTTGGTTCTGATGATTTATTCCGCTCGAAGCTCGGTGACCCTGCGACCATGGAGTTCGAACGAGTTAACATTCACGCCGATTCCTTTCCAATGACGGGCGCACGAGTGCTTGTGGTTGCCGAGGGAGAAGGACCAAACATCCTCGTAAGTATTAATACCAAGGGTCTACATAATTATAATATCGCTTCAGGCCAGTCGAGTATTCACCCCATCAGTGAAATCGAACACGACATTCAAACCCTTTACTACGACAGACACAGGAATCTTATCTGGGCCGGAACATGGCGCAACGGTCTCCTGGTGTACAATCCTGCAACTAAAAAACGCCGGTGGTTCCGAGCGGATCAACCCGGCGGACTTAAAAGCAATTTTATAGCTTCTATAGCAGGAGACTCCGAAGGAAATATCTGGATTGGAACAGACAATGGCTTGACGCTTATCCCTCCCGAAGCAGACCCCTGGAAACTGGAAACTATGAACACTTTCCTTCAGGACCAGGAGGACCGAAGCGGAATACAGGGAACAATTGTAAAGATTGTATATGTGGATAAGGAGGACCTCGTGTGGGTAGGGATGTATTATGAAGGGATCAATGTATATGACCGGAAGGCGATGAATTTCGGATCACTGCCCATCGCGATTGGAGGAGAGCGGAGTTCAGTAAAATACGGCAACATAAATGCGATCCAGGAAGACAAGCGTGGAGGCGTCTGGCTTGGCGTCGATGGGGGAGGACTCTTTCATTTGAAAGGTAAACTTGGTTCGCGCGACGCAGCAGTTGAATTGGTGTCCGCATGCAGCAATACTGATAAGATAAAGTCCCTCAAAGTTGATGAACAGGGCAACCTCTGGGTAGGCACATGGGGAGATGGAGTGTCTCGCGTTGATGCCCAGACAGGAAAATGTAGCGTGCTTTCCGACCTTAACCGGATGATCGGCCGGGAAGTACTGTCGGTGAATACTGATCTTTCGGGAAATCTTTGGATCGGGACATTCGACAAAGGCTTATACCGTTATAACATCACGCAAGGAGATGTTAAACGAATTAGGAGTGCAGACGGCGGTAAAAATCCTGTAGACCGTATCAATTCAATCCTCGTGGATGGCAGTAATAATGTATGGATCGGTCGCGAAGTGGGAGGTTTAGGATTTCTAAAAGCTGGTCTCGACGCTTACACATATATAGAAGCAGAGCATCTTGATCCGCGAACAACAATTTTATCCCTGTACATCGATGCAGAAGGAATCGTTTGGATAGGAGCTGCCAGCAAGGGCCTTGTTCGGTATGATCCTCAAACCAAAACATCACAGCTATTCGGAGAAGAGTCAGGACTGGCAAATAGTTACGTTCAGGCCATTCAGGAGGACAGCCTCCAACGCATATGGATCAGTCATAACATGGGTTTGAGTGTATTCCATAAACAAAATCAAACGTTCACGAATTTCAGCAGGTCGAACGGTTTGTCGGCAAGTCAATACAACCGGAATTCTGTAGTGAGACTATCCGATGGACGTCTTGCGTTTGGCAATATTCGCGGCGTGAATTTTTTTGATCCTGCCAGGTTCAGGAAACAAGAGAAGACAATCCCCATGGTTTTTACCAAGTTCCTGCTGAATAATGTCGAACAACAAGCGGGCAGTGGAGTGCTTCCGCAAAATATAACAACCATTGAAGAGGTCCGGCTGGAGCACAACCAGAATTCATTCGGAATTGAATTCGCTTCTCTTGAATATGATTTCGCCCAGTTCCGCGAGTACGCATACATGCTTGAAGGATATGATGCAGGTTGGAATAGAACCGACAATAGTAGAAGGCTGATCTCGTACACCAATCTCGAACCCGGAGAGTACACATTCAGGGTTAGGATTGCAAAAAACAGCGATGAGCTGGTATCGGGTTCGAAGGATGTTCGTATCGTGATCGTCGCGGCATGGTGGCAAACGGTGTCGTTTAAGTTATTGGTAGCTGCGTTGGCAGCAGCTATCATACTGGTAGTTTTCAGGATAAGAATGCGGTTCCTCATCAGTCAGCGCAGGCAGCTTGCTCAGAAAGTCCAGGAAAGAACGATGGAACTAAATAAGTTGAACTCATTGCTTCAGTCCCAGATCGAGGAGATCAACTCGATGAACAGAATGCTCCAGACACATCAGAAGGAGATAGTGGAAAAGAACAATGAGATACAAGCACAGAATGAGGAACTGGTATCGCAGAACGAACAAATCGTTGAACAACACGAAAGTTTGTCCCTTGCACAGGCGCAGTTGAAGGAGGTCAACATCAACCTTGAACACATTGTAAATGCGCGAACGGAAGAACTTCAACGTACTATCAAAGATTTGAATAAAACTGTATTCGAGTTGGACCGGTTCGTTTATAGCGCGTCACATGACCTCAGCGCACCGTTGAAATCCATTCGCGGACTGGTTGAACTGATCATGATGGAAAAAGATCCAGCTACCGTGCTCTCGTATTCGAATCATATAAAGAGTACAGCCCTCAAACTTGAGACGGTAATTCGTAGCATGGTGGATTACGCCCGAAACACACATGCCCTCGTGAAGGCCGAAAAATTTCGTTTGAAAGACCTGATCGACGAGGTCGTCGCTGAGCTTTCTTTCTGGCCAGAAGCTATAAGGATAAATTATCTGAATCTGGTTCCCGATGATCTTGTGATCATGAGTGACAAGGCACGGATAAAAGTTATACTTCATAATCTGATTACGAATGGTATAAAATATTCAGATCGTAACAAAGAATCCAACTGGGTGAAGTTCGAATGCAAGACGATTGAAAACGATTTTCAATTGACCGTAACCGACAATGGGATTGGGATCCGGAAAGAATACCTTGACAAGATCTTCAAAATGTA
>DATHIE010000545.1:0-4889 GCA_035316905.1 Chryseolinea sp.
CCATGAAATTGGCGAAGGCAGAGTTGTATCGAATGGAGATTTTGAAGTTAGCGCGATTAAAAATATTCACCCTCCGGTTAGTGAGAGCTATGCCTTCAAATTCAAACTCGGAGAAAAGGTTGTCGTATTTTCAGGCGATACTGCCTATTGTCCGGCTCTGGCCGATTTTGCTTTACGGGCAGATTACCTGGTTCATGAGGTTATGTATCCGAGTGCAGTTGAAGAAATGGTCAAGAGAAGACCGAATGCCGCCAAGCTAAAGGAAAGTATTCTTTCACATCACACGTCTGCCGAAGACGTTGGCCGGATCGCGCAACAAGCGGGCGTAAAAAACCTCATTCTAAATCACTTTGTTCCTGCTGACGATAGCAGCTTGACGGACGACGTATGGATCAATGCAGTGCGAAGCAGCTTTTCAGGAAAAATTACAGTTGGCAAAGATTTGCTGAACCTTCCATTGTAATTCCCTGGAAGTGGTCAATCCATTATTCGTGGCGCGTTGATGATTTATACCTTATACTCCAAAGTCACGCAGTGATCTTATAAAGCTCTGCCAACTTCGTTACTGCATAATCCACTTCTTCCGCCGTATTGAATTTGCTGAAAGAAAATCTCACCGCCCCTCTCTTCGATCCCGGGTACAACGCACCGAGTACATGGCTACCAGTAGTCGCACCGCTGGAACATGCACTTCCGCCTGACGCAGATATTCCATGAAGATCGAGATTGAATAACACCATATCATTTTCATCCGACTCAGGGAGACACACATTGAGAACAGTATATAAACTTCGGTCTAAATCCGCCGATGCCCCGTGAAACTCAACGCCGGGAATATTCGCTCTCAATTTTTCAATCATCCGCCTTTTCAATGACTGTATCTTAAGCGTATGTTCTTCCATATCACGGTAAGCGATCTCTAGCGCTTTCGCAAGGCCGATAATACCGTACACATTTTCTGTACCACCCCGCATGTTGCGTTCCTGTCCTCCGCCACGTACAAACGGTTGGATCTTCTTGTCCTTTCTGATGAACATGAACCCCGCACCCTTTGGTCCGTGAAACTTATGCGCCGCTGCGGTCATTCCGTGGATCTTAATCTTGGTCAGATCGTGAACATAATGACCAACAGTTTGTACGGTATCTGAATGGAAGTAGCCATTGGATTTTACGCACAACTCGCCAACCCGTTCAATATCCAACAAGTTACCTATCTCATTATTTGCATGCATCAGCGATACTAATGACCCGGGATGCTCTTTCAGAAGCATTTCAAGATGTGCATAATCTACATGGCCATCCTTATCAAGGTTGACCATTGAAAGGCTGATGAGGTTTTTCTTTGCCATTGTCTCAAGTGTATTCTCTACAGCATGATGTTCAATGGGAGATGATATGACATGTTTTACATTATAGCTTTGAATTCCACCGGCTAATATCGCGTTGTCAGCCTCGGTCCCTCCGGAAGTAAAAATGATTTCACCAGGAGTACAATGCAGTAGCTCCGCGATCTTCTTTCGCGATGATTCAATTGCTGCCCTGACCTTTCTTCCATGTGAATGCGTTGAAGATGGATTACCAAAATCCTCCAGCATGAACGGCCTCATCGCATCAAACACTTCCGGGTCGAGCGGCGTCGTTGCCGCGTTGTCCAGGTAAATACGCATCTATCTTCAGGTTAATGATACATTCTAAGCTACAGACTTCTCCGTGATGATTTCTTTGATATCGGCAATGATCTTCTTCGCCAGGTTATCTGCTTTGACCTCCATATCTGATTCGGCATAAATCCTAATGATCGGCTCCGTGTTGGATTTACGCAGATGAACCCACTCCTTATCAAACTCAATCTTCACGCCATCAACTGTATTGATAGGCTGTTTCTTATATTTCTTTTTTACTTCTTCAAGCACTTTGTCCACATTTATATTGGGCGTGAGCTCTATCTTATTCTTTGAAATGATGTAGTTCGGATACTTCCCTTTTAGCCTTGACGCGGACATTCCCGACTTTGCAAGATGGGCCAGGAATAAAGCTATGCCTACCAATGCATCCCTTCCATAATGAAGATCAGGATAAATAACCCCTCCGTTGCCTTCTCCGCCAATTACCGCGTTCGTTTCCTTCATCATCGTCACAACATTCACTTCGCCAACAGCGGCAGCGGAATATTGCCCACCAGCTTTTTCCGTTACGTCCCGAAGCGCGCGTGTAGACGAAAGGTTCGACACGGTATTGCCCTTCTTCTTTTTGCCTGAATTAAGTACATAGTCTGCCACAGCGACCAGCGTGTACTCTTCTCCGAATGGCGTGCCATCTTCGGTAACAAATGCCAGCCGGTCTACATCCGGATCCACTACTATTCCCAGGTCGTATTTCCCATTCTTTATTTCCCGGCAGATGTCTGTCAGATGTTCAGGTAAAGGTTCGGGATTATGGGGAAAGTGACCTGTCGGTTCACAATACATCTCCTTAACTGTCACGCCCAACGCCTTTAACAACATTGGTACTGCGATTCCTCCTGAAGAGTTCACGGCATCTACCACGACCTTGAATCCCTTTTTCCTGATAGCCTCGACGTCAACCAGCGGCAACTTGAGAATCGCATCAATATGTTTTTGAAGATAATCGTCGTTCTTCTGATATTTCCCAAGCTTGGCAACCGGCGCAAATTCAAACGCTTCATTTTCGGCAAGTTTCAAAAGCTCCTCTCCATCCGCACCCGATATAAATTCGCCTTTATCATTTAACAACTTTAGTGCATTCCACTGTACAGGATTATGGCTCGCAGTGATAATGATGCCGCCGCTTGCTTTTTCAAGTGGCACCGCTATTTCGACAGTAGGTGTTGTTGATAAGCCAAGGTCTAGCACGCTTATACCCAGTCCTCGTAATGTAGAAGTCACAAGTGTGCTTACCATTTCACCGGAGGGCCGGGCATCGCGGCCGATGATAACCTTTGTCGTGCCTCCTTTTTTCTTGAGCCACGTTCCAAACGCCGCAGCGAATTTTACAATGTCAAGCGGGGTGAGGTTTTCTCCGGTTTTACCTCCGATGGTTCCACGGATCCCTGAAATAGATTTAATTAAAGGCACGGTTAAAGGGTTTTATCAAAAAATGGCCTCAAAATTAAAAAGAATAATGAAACGTGATCGCCTATAAGGGAATACAATTATTCGGCCTACACTTTTGGCGGCGGTTTCAATCCGTTCTCTCCTTTTGGATCTCCATAAGCACTTTTCTCCCGGCTTAACACCTTTCCGCACTAGCCACAAGTGATGCCTTCTTTCTAAGAAACGGGCTTTGCGAGGCACAAGTACCTGAATTCGCTTTTTTTCTAAAGCAATTAGGCGCACCGACAGTAAATGAAAAACAAACCAAAACACCCATCGCGAGCAAAAAAACTATGATCCCCTTTGTTCATTAGAAGGGCGAATTACGATGTTTGCTGCTGCAAAGTCCGCACTACTTCGTAACAGGCCATTGAATTTTTAAGTTTATCATACAAAATTAACAGATGAAAAAACCCTTATCTGCGCCAGATCCAAGCCGTGAAGCAAAGCTACAGGCATTCGACCGTCTGCTGACAATAATGGACGAGCTGCGAGAGAATTGCCCATGGGATAAAAAACAAACGCTGGAAACCCTCCGCCATCTCACTATCGAGGAGACCTACGAGCTTTCCGACTCCATCCTTGAAGGTAATCTGGGCGAGATCAAGAAAGAGCTTGGTGATCTAATGCTTCACCTGGTCTTCTATTCACGGATAGCGTCAGAGCTCAAGGCATTTGATATCTCAGACGTGCTTAATTCCATATGCGACAAATTAATTGAACGCCATCCTCATGTATATGGCGATGTGATAGCGAACGATGAAGAAACAGTAAAGAACAATTGGGAAAAGATCAAACTAAGGACTGGCAACAAATCGGTGTTGGAGGGTGTTCCAAGAACACTACCCGCGTTGGTTAAAGCTATCCGCATTCAGGACAAGGCACGGGGCGTGGGTTTTGATTGGGAAAAAAAGGAACAAGTCTGGGAAAAGGTGGAAGAAGAAATGCAAGAGTTCAAAAAAGAATTCAATGCTGAATCTGACGAATCAATTAATGCGGAAAAATCGATGGCAGAGTTTGGCGATTTGCTCTTTTCGCTCGTGAACTACGCAAGGTTTATTAAGATCGATCCGGAAGAAGCACTTGAAAGAACGAATAAGAAATTCATAAAACGTTTCCAGTTTCTCGAGTCGGAGTCTAAGAAAGCGGGAAAAAGAATTGAAGACATGACTCTTGCAGAAATGGATGTCTATTGGGAAAAAGCCAAGTCGATAGACTAACTTTAGGTTCCTGGGTTCCTAGGTACCTAGCCACCCAGGAACCCAGGTAGCTGCAAGGTTCAGAACTTCCACTTTCTGCTCAAACTCCACTTCATCAACGGCCCACTCGTCATGCTTGTTACCAGCGCCATGATTACCAGGGAAACAAACACCTTTTCGTTTATCAGTCCGTTTTCAAGGGCGATGATACCAAGAATGATCTCCATCGCTCCACGCGCATTCATACCGAATCCCGCCGCAAGCGATTCCTTCCATGAAAAACCTCCAAGCCTGGTCCCCAAACCGCTTCCTACTATCTTACCAACAAATGCAATCGCGAGGATTATTAGAGTCAGACCAAGGTCAAAGTTTAAGATAAAGTTTACTCTCAAACCGATCGACACAAAGAATAAAGGAGCAAAAACATTGTTGATGAATTGATGAACGATCTCTTTAGCACGTTCAGAGAAATGTTCCGAATCGCCCAAAGCAACACCCATTATGAAGGCACCGAAGATAGCATGGATGCCAATATACTCGGTGAATGCAGCTGCCATAAAACACAGTGCAAGTGACA
>DATHIE010000546.1:0-10040 GCA_035316905.1 Chryseolinea sp.
TTCCTGGATCTCAATTGCATTGTTAGTCGCTGCCTTCGTTGCATTGTGCGTACTGCTCTACAGGCTTCAGAGCAACTCAAGCAAACTGGTGGTTGAGCATGAAGCCAGACTTCAACAACAGGGACGCGCGGTTACCTCGCTCTCTGGATTTATCGAAGCGATTTCATCAGGCAATTACGGTGCTGAACTCAGTCTCGAAGATGACGGCGCAAACCTAGGCACTACGTTGCTTACAATGCGGGACAAACTAAAAGTTAATGCTGAAGATGATCGCAGGCGCAATTGGTCAACATCAGGATTAGCGCAAGTGGGAGAAATCCTGCGTGTATCCACTGCGTCGATCGCAGACCTGTATGATAATATCATCAAGTTTGTTGTAAAGTATACAAAGAGCAATCAGGGAGGACTGTTCATTCTGAACGAAGAGAATGAAACTGATAAATCCCTCGAACTGGTGTCGTGTTATGCCTTTGAAAGAAAAAAATATCTCAGCAAAAAGATCGGGCTTGGCGAAGGATTGGTCGGCCAATGTTACTTGGAAGGAGAGAAGATATATCTATTGGAAGTACCACAGGAGTACATCACGATAACGTCAGGTCTTGGAGGAGCGGCGCCTAATGCATTGCTGCTTGTTCCATTGAAGATAAATGAGAAGATCTTTGGCGTTCTTGAGCTTGCCACATTTGGGAAGTATGAAAGTCACGAGGTCGAGTTGGTGGAGAAACTGACGGAAAGTATTGCTTCGACCATTTCGTCGGTTCGCGTGAGCGAGAGCACGAGGATATTGCTTGAAAAAACCCAACAGCAGGCAGAGGAAATGCGCGCGCAGGAAGAGGAGATGCGCCAGAATATGGAAGAGCTTGAAGCTACCCAGGAAGAGATGCGGCGCAAAGAAAAGCACATCCAGAATATGCTGGATGGTGAAAAGAGTCGAAACGAGATCAGCAATAAAAACCGTCAACTCTTGATGGAGCTGACCAAGAACAAGGATATACAGGAGGGAAAATGGGATACTGCGCTTGAGAAGATGACAAGTGCGATTTCGAGGCAAATAAATGTTTCGCGTTGTAGTATATGGATGTACAAGGCAAGGGAGAATAAGATCATTTGTGAAAAGTTGTATCAACAAGGTAAGACCAATTTCGAATCCGGCATGGTATTATCAGGCCGCGACTATCCCGGATATTTTGAAGCTGTTTCAAGTGAAGAGATAATAGTGGCCAAGGATGCGCACGCCCACGTGGCGACTCGCGAGTTCTCGGAAGGTTATTTACGGCCGTTGAGAATTGAATCCAGACTTGACATTCCTTTCTTTATTGAAGGAAAGATAGCTGGTGTGATTTGTTGCGAAAATCAAAACGAGCAGAAAGAATGGACAGATGAGAGTATCGAATTCCTGAAGTCGTGTGCAGACCTGATAACGGTAACGTACAATACCGCAAAGATTAATCAGATGCTCGACCAGCTAAGCAATGATCAGGAAACGATGCAGACCATAATTGATAATATACCGCGCGCGGTCTTCTGGAAAGACAAGGATTTGAAATTCCAGGGATGTAACCGGATATTTGCTGATGTAGCCGGTCTGAAATCACCGCGGGATCTTGTTGGAAAGACCGACTATGACATGCCCTGGAAAGAACATGGAGACGCCTACCGCGCCGATGACGTGGCAGTAATGAATAGCCGTAAGGCACGTCTCGACCTGGAAGAACGGAATGTGAATAGCGAGGGAGTTGAATCTTGGGTGATGGTTAGTAAAGTACCGGTTATGAATAAGCACGGTGAAGTGGTGGCGGTGCTGGGAATGTTTGAGGATATTACACAAAGGAAACGCAAGGAAGCAGAAATGACAGCGAACATGAAGGAGCTGGAGGAGTTGCGGAAATTGGTGGCTAAAACGCAAAAAATTAGCTGATTTTTTAGATTAAGTATTACCTCTGTCAGGTAGACCGTATTCAGTATAGATATTTTTTAACGGGAGATTTATTACTTTTACTATCTAATACCCAACTAATTAGGTTATGAACCATCGTTTTTTAATCTCAATAGCTGCGTTTCTGGCGGTGTCCGTCAGCCTTTTTGCGCAGGGTGAACGAAAGGACAAAACTGCGGTTACGTATGAGGAACTCTACGACGAGCCCTACTCAGTTAACAAGCTTTTCGTAGGCTTTATTCCTTTATATGCCGACATGTTCGTGACAAACGTCAACGCCGGATATGGAGCTGAGGCCATTTATTACCACAAGGACAAGTTTAATATCCGCGTACATTTCCGCAAAACTTACAGCCAGCAATTCTATGATTTCGCCCGCGACCTTGCTTCGAAGAAGAGCGATGTCGATAACCGGACTGAGATATACAACTATTATGAATTCGGGGGTACGTACCACATCAAAGACTTCGAAGAAAGCTCAAAGACAAAAATGTTCCTTTACAAGAACAGCTATAAGGGCAACAAATGGGCTGCAAGAGTTCCGTTGAATGCCGAAGTACCCTGTAAAGTGCGTAAAATTTACGGCGTCCGTTTGGGTGGTGTAATTTGGGATAGCTCCACCGATCTGGGCCGCGCGCTGGAAAAACAAGATATGTCAAACGCCGACTTGAAAAATGAAGAGGGGGTGGGTCTACCGGAAACAATCTTTGTAAGTGGAAGGAATGAATCTTTCGACGTGTTCAGCAACATTGCGTCAAAAGGTCTCTATATAGGAGGATCCATGACCTGGATCAAGAACGTCGCAGTAAACTTCGATAAGTTTGAAGAGGGGATAGATGACCTGATCTTCACTGTGTACGTTGATGCGCTTTATTCGCCTTCATTGGAAATCGATGATGTTGTATACGTTGACGAAGATACTTCCAGCCCTACATTCGGAACTCATACTTATGATGTAAGTCCGTTGGAAATAAAGAAATTTGGCTTCCGTGCTGGTATGGACGGCCGATTTAACCGAATGTTTAGCTGGTCCTACGGTGGTGAGATTGGCTATCGCCCCACTGTCGGAGGAAGAGGTTTCTACGCCATGTTAAAGATTGCCTTCCCGGTATTTGGAACCAACCTTGATTACAAGGTAGAATCATTTGGAAAATAACTCTTGAGAGCCTCCACATGATTAGGTCTCATGTCCTGTGATATTCTTATCAAAAACATCCGGGGCATAGCCCAGGTGAGAGAGAACCATCAAGGCGTCGTTGCCGGAATTTCTATGGCGACGCTACCTGTTTTACCCGATTCCTACATTATTTTGAAAGACGGGCTGATCCTTGATTACGGCCCCATGAGGGACCTGCCAACAGCTAAGGGTTCCGTTGAGATTGATGCATCAGGTTGTTTCGTATTACCTTCATTTGTCGATTCGCATACGCACCTTGTCTTTGCAGCAAGCAGGGAGGAAGAGTTCGTTATGAAGATCAAGGGAGCAACTTACGCCGATATCGCGGCGAAAGGCGGTGGCATCCTGAACTCTGCCCGGAAACTTCAGCAAACATCGGAAGATGAGCTGTTTGAACGCACCCTGAAACGGGCCGATGAGATAATGCGGACCGGTACCGGTGCCGTTGAAATAAAAAGCGGCTATGGATTAACAACTGCCGATGAGTTGAAGATGCTCAGAGTTGCAAGGCGTATTGGCGTCGAGACACCGCTAACGGTTAAAACAACCTTCTTAGGCGCTCATGCAATCCCGCAGGAAACCACGAAGGAAAAATACATTGAATTGGTTATTAACGAAATGATTCCGGCGGTCGCGGAAGAAAAACTCGCTGATTATATCGACGTGTTTTGCGAAACAGGTTTTTTCACTGCGGATGAGACCGAGAGGATAGTAAATGAAGGTAAACGATTTGGCATGAAACCACGTATTCACGCCAATCAGCTGAATCGTTCGGGTGGGGTACAGGTTGGAGTTAGAACAGGAGCTATAAGTGTGGACCATTTGGAAAACATAGGAGAAGAAGAGATAGTGGCGCTGCAGGGGAGCACGGTAATCCCCACAGCTTTGCCAGGGGCTGCATTTTTCCTTGGACTTCCTTTTCCGCCAGCGCGACAAATCATCAACGCAGGTCTTCCTATGGCAATCGCGTCAGATTATAATCCCGGGAGCGCTCCCAGCGGGAACATGCCATTCGTTATTGCACTTGCGTGCATTAGGATGAAGATGACCCCGGAAGAAGCTATAAATGCCGCAACGTTGAATACAGCCTGTGCGTTGGAAATCGACGACAAGCTTGGAAGTATTACACGAGGGAAAGTTGCAAACTTGTTAATTACCCGGCCAATCCCATCGCTCGCATACATTCCCTACTCCTTCGGAGCTACACTCGTTGATAAAGTTATTTTGAACGGTAAGTTAGTGGCCTAGATATCATATCAAGTGCGTATCACCTGCACGGAATGCGTTATCTCTGATTTAAGTGACGATGCGACAGAGCAGTATTTTTCCAACGATAATCCCGCAATTTTGAATAACTCTTCCTCCGTGACATCGGGAGATGTAATTATATACTTGCAATGAATGGCAGTTACCCACCGCGGCGTGTCCGTGTTTCTGGTGGCTTCCGTTTCAATCTGAAAATCGAGGATATGCTTCTTTCTTTTCTTCAGCATTATTACAATATCTATAGCACCACACGCAGCCACT
The DNA here is from genome assembly GCA_035316905.1 of Chryseolinea sp. Lineage (GTDB taxonomy): Bacteria > Bacteroidota > Bacteroidia > Cytophagales > Cyclobacteriaceae > Chryseolinea. The sequence continues at coordinate 4,641 of DATHIE010000546.1, forward strand.
GATGACAGCAACATTTCAACCGGTGATTGGCCATGTTTTACCCCTTGTGCCCGCATATCGATCATCACTTTGTTTCCATACTTGTTTGAAGCTTCATATAGCTCCTCTTCTATCATTCGGGTAATAATTTTCATTAAGATGTGTTTTTTGCCCGCTAAACTTACAACATATTTGATTACAGGAATGGCTGTTCTATTTTTGATGAATACAACTTATATTAACCGATATTAGAGGACATGCATATTTCCGAAAAGGTTAAGCAGAAGATCAGAGATGTCAGAGACTACCCCAAGCCTGGAATAGTTTTTAAAGACATTACACCGGTACTTGCCGATCCTTCCCTGTTTAGGGACGTAGTTCGTGAGATGGTTGCAGCGCTTAAAGGGCAGGAGATTGATGCGATTGCGGCAGTCGAGGCGCGTGGTTTTATTTTGGGTTCCGTGCTCGCCCATGAATTGAACTGCGGTCTTATACCTGTTCGGAAAGCTGGAAAGTTGCCTTATCGAACGCGTAGTCAGACGTATGACCTGGAATATGGCACCGCAGCGATCGAAATGCATGAGGATGCTTTTTCAAAAGGCTCGCGGGTGCTGGTTCATGATGATTTGCTGGCCACGGGTGGTACGGCAGGGGCAACTGCAAGTTTGATTCAGGATTTGGGCGGTGTGGTGGCAGGATTTTCGTTCCTGATCAATCTAAGTTTCCTGCCTGGAGAGCAAAATTTAACGAAGCGCTTTGGTCTTAAACCCCAGTATCTGGTCAGTTATTAACGATACCATTATTTTTGGATAATTATGTCGGACGTATTACAAATCCCGATGTTCCCACTTGCCATACTTCCGCTTCCGGGAGAATTGGTACCCCTTCACATTTTTGAGCCGCGCTACAGGCAACTATTGCAGGATGCTGAGATAAACGATATTAATTTCGGAATATATTTCAGCCACGAAAGCAATGAACAAAAGCTTGGATCTCTGATGAAGCTGGAAAGCGTGATTAAACGGTATCCTGGGGGAGAGGCGGATATCATTGTTAAGTGCGAGGACATATTCAATATGAATCTGCTTCTAAGAAAGTACAAGTCGAAAATGTACCCTGGCGGTGATGTAAAGGTTTGGAATGTTGAAAAGGATACATTTCCAGGCCCAGAGTTGTACGATCTTTTTCTGTCTTATCTTAAACAACGTAATATAAACCAGCATTTGACGATTTTTAACCTTTATCAAATCGCCAACGAACTAAGTCTGGATATCAGCGATCGTTACAAATTCCTGACTGCTGCCGACGATAAGAGGGAAGCATTCATAATCAATCGCGTCAAGTTCCAGATGCATATCTTGCATCAAGAAGAGCAGAGCAAAGACAATTATCATCTGAATTAGATACATTCAGGTGGCAACTATCCCATCATAAAATCGTAGTAAAAACTTTTGAGTTGATATCGCATCTACTTTGAATTGTTTTCGTTACAGCGATCCTTCCAATTCTTCGTCACAATATTGAAATCGTTTTAGTGTGTAACCTAAACGTTAACATAAATTAACAATTGAACTGCAACCTTCACCTGAGTGAGGCCGTCTTAAGTGTGTGTTAAAAACAATACTCTTATGAAAAAGACCCTCTCTGTTTTAGTTGTGCTAATGGTAGTTAGCAGTGTAGTGTTTGCGCGTCGAATGGAAAATCCTGGAGCTTCTCCAAGTGCGGCAGTAGTTAAAAGTGGATCCACCTTTAAGTTATACTATAAAGGCTCTGAGCAGGCTGATGTGAAGGTTTCCATCCGCAACGGTAGCGACCAACTGATATTCTCGGAAACCATAAAGAACGTGGAAGGATTCGTTAGACCATATAATTTTTCCAGCCTTCCTGAAGGTGAATACACAATTCAGATCTCCGACAAGTCCGGACGTCAGATTGAAAAGATCACTTATAAGCAGGAAAAAGACGAAGCATTGGCTCATTTACTCAAAGTTGCCGGAACCGATGCGAAATATCTCCTAACTGTGTCTAACAGAGGAGAAAGTGATGTCACGGTAAAGATATACGACAGTTCGAACAACGTGATATACAACAAGACGGAAATAGCGTCTAAAGACTTCGCCAGAATATATAACCTTGAAAAAATTGATGGCGATTTCACTTTCGAAGTCTCCGACGCAAAAGGAACAACTTCCCTCCGTCGCTAAACCAAGGTATCATTGAATTATCCCCGAAAGGCAACAAGTTGTTGCCTTTTTTTTATGCCACCCCCCCGACCCCCTTCAGTGGAGAGAATGTTCTTTAGCTTTAAGAATAAAATCAAGCATTGCTCATTAGTCATTACTTATTCACTATTCATCATTCATCATTCTCTACTTAACCTTATACTTATACCCTATACCCTATACCTTATACCCTATACCCTATCGCAAACGTTGTAACTATTTAATCACTCATGCTCACGATTGCGCTGGCTGTTTCCATATCGTTTTCTCCGGTATTGCTCATAATTTTTTACGCAAACGATATTTAACCAATAAAAACAGGTTTCCTTACAACTTACGGCCTCGTAGTATACCCCACCCGTATATTTGTACATAACAAAACACAAAAACGACTATGAACACAAAATCACTTTACATCGCAGCCCTTATAGTAATGGCTGGCGCAGTAACAGCAGTCGGAAAGGATGAGCCACGCACAGCCGGATTGGCGGTTGTATCTGTAAAAGGATCTGAAATATTCAAGGTTATTTATAAAGGCGAGAGCTCAGCTAGAGTAAAATTGAATGTTTACAATTCTTCTTCACAGGTCATCTTTTCTGAAACCGTAAACAGCAACGGAGGCTTTATCCGCCCGTTGAACTTTAGCGGTCTCTCATTCGGTGAGTACACTATCGAACTAACCGATGCGTCCGGAAAGAAGAGCGAGAAGGTTAACTATCAGCCAGTGAAAACTGGTAGCAACGTACACATCACAAAATTGGCTGAAGGTGGCAAGTACCTTTTGTCGGTTGCTCATAATGAGGGTGAGACCGTGACGGTTAAAATCTTTGACGAGGCAAGTAACCTGATCTTCACCGATACAAGATCGGATGCAGGTGACTTCGCTAAACTGTACAGCCTTAAGAATGTGGTCGGTTCAGTGACATTCGAAGTGTCAAATAGCTCTGGCCGCATCAAGACAGCTACCTTTTAATCTCTGTAAAAACTCCTGTAGCAGAGGCTGCCAATTTCTGGCGGCCTCTTTTTTTATATAGGCGGAGCAATCATCGACGGATACTTTCTTCCTTATCTGCATTGAGTAATTTAACTTGAGACCTTAAATTACCTTCTATGGCGAAATTATTGTTGTCTTTCGGGGTTTTGATCCTGTCCTCGTCGATCTGCTTTTGTCAGGATCTTGAACGGCTCCACCAGGCGGAAGATTTTACAGCAGAAAATCTTTTCACGAATAATATTGAAGGACCGGCTTTTGATAAGAATGGCAACTTGTATGTCGTGAATTTTCAAAAGGATGGCACCATTGGCATGGTAAAAGCTGATGGTTCGGTCGAATTGTTTGTCACATTACCGGAAGGCAGTACGGCTAACGCTATTCAATTCGATAGCAAAGGGACCATGTATCTTGCTGATTTCACCGGCCACAATGTGCTAAAGGTGGACATGAAAACAAAAAAAGTCGATGTGTATGTCCACAACGACAAGTTTAACCAGCCGAACGACATTTGCATAAACAAAAAGGATCAACTTTTTGCGTCTGACCCCAACTGGAAGGAAGGAACTGGCAAGCTTTGGCGTATAGACAAAGGTGGAAAGGCTGTTTTACTGACGGACCAAATGGGCACCACCAATGGAATCGCGCTTAGCCCGGACGAGAAAATACTCTACGTGAATGAAAGTGTTCAGCGCAAGATTTGGTCTTTTGCAGTTGACAAGAAAGGGAATCTATCCAATAAGACTCTACTTGCAGAATTTCAGGATTTTGGATTTGATGGTATGAAGTGTGACAACCTGGGCAACCTTTATGTCGCACGTTATGGGAAGGGAGTAATTGCCGTCCTTGATTCGAAAGGTAAACTGATCCGGGAGGTTGAACTTAAGGGCAAAAGGTGCAGTAACCTGGTTTTTGGCGGTATGAATGGTAAGCTGGTCTTTGTAACGTTACAGGACAGGAAAGGAATGGAGAAGTTCAGAAACGACATTCCTGGCAAAGGCTGGTAGAATTGCCATCTAGTGCTATGTTAAGGTTGAAATGACGTTTGACTTATGAGCTTCTTGGAGGAAGAAGCTTTTGAAATTAGAAAGGAAATGCATTTTACCGCAGAGGGAATGCGGGCATCAGCAGGACTCATTCGTGAGAAGCACAGGGAGATTCGTTTGCTTTGACTTGATAGTGCATCTGATGCGCGGAGGGCGCAGACTGCAGTTCTGATCGGTTGCAGTCGCGCGAGGTTGGTCATAGGTAGTCAGGACCGTCGCGGAAAAAAGAAAGTTCTGATACCCTAAATCCAAGCAAGGCGCGACTACGCCCCATGGGACCTGCGCTTTGCGGCCTTTGCGAATTAGGTACGTTTTCAAGATAAGATGAATGAACCTCCCTGTGCTTCGTACGAGGAAGCCGCTGTGATGCATTTATAATCCTTTGCGTTAAAAATGTATTTGCATTGGACTATAAACAACCAACCGTCCAGCCTGGGTGAAAACATTCAATCATATCCGTCAAAATAAACCTAACTTTACACTAGCACTGTTCGATAAGCTCAAGACGTTTGACGACGCTTGACGGCGCGAGAAGTGTGCCGGGAGTAAGTACGGCATTAGCGCCAATCTTAGAACGATCACCTACAATTGCACCAAATTTTGTCACGGTCAAGGCAGTTTTCTTTCCGTCGATCATCGCGTGAATGGTTTTATCCTCTCGTTCATTAAAATGATTCGCGATAATACTTCCGGCTTCCATGTTAACGCCCGAACCAATTAATGAGTCGCCTGCAAAGTTGAAATGCGCTAATGCGCTGTTTCTCATTATTATCGTTGATTTAATCTCGCAACCTGGCCCGATGACAGTTTGTTCCCCGAGATATACGCCGCCTCTGATGTAAGCATGCGCTCCGATAAAACATCCTTCGGAAACAATAACTGGCCCTTTGAACACCACATGGTCTTCTACCCGCGCTGATTTGTGAACAGCAGCCAGTCCGTTAATTGAATAGTCGTTTCCCAATATTTGAAGCCGCTTAATCAACGTTTGTTCAATTAGGGCCGGCATATTCCATGGATCAATTGCCTGCAACTCCGGGAAGAGAGAATGTAATTCTTGAATATAATTGGAGAGCACAACCATGTCAGCGTTCGTAAAATTCTAAAGGTAGATTGTCAGGATCTGCAAAAAAGGTGAACCGTTTGCCAGTATATTCATCCA
>DATHIE010000547.1:0-14399 GCA_035316905.1 Chryseolinea sp.
GAAGGCGAATTCCACTACTATCCTGATTGTTCTCCAGAATGGCTGCCACAATCCTAGGCTATGCAAGTGCGCTTCCATTCAATGTGTGGAGTAACTGTGTCTTTCCATCTGCATTCTTATAACGCAACTTCAGCCGGTTTGCCTGGAATGTTTCAAAGTTGCTGACCGAACTTACTTCAAGCCATCGTTGCTGACCTGCCGCATAAACTTCCATGTCGTATGTTATAGCAGAATTAAATCCCATATCTCCTCCACAAAGCAATAACTTTCGATAGGGGAGTTCAAGCTTTTCCAGCAATGACTGTACATAGCTGCACATGTCATCCAATGCCTGGTGAGATTCCTCGGGTTTTCTGATCTGAACGATTTCAACTTTGTCAAACTGATGCAGCCGGTTCAGTCCACGAACATGAGCGCCCCAACTTCCTGCTTCACGCCTGAAGCAAGGTGTATAACCAACGTTCTTTACGGGGAGTTGATCGTCGGGAACTATAACGTCGCGGTATAAATTTGTTATAGGAACTTCGGCAGTTGGAATGAGGTACAGTCCGTCTTCGTTGACAAAATACATTTGTCCCTCTTTATCGGGAAGTTGACCGGTACCGTATCCTGAGGCTTCATTAACTACAATGGGAGGTTGAACCTCTTTGTAGCCTTGCTTTTCTGCTTCGTCGAGAAAGAAGTTTACTAATGCACGTTGAAGCTTTGCTCCCTTGCCTTTGTATACAGGAAAGCCGGCTCCCGAAATTTTAATCCCTAGATCAAAGTCGATGATGTCATACTTTTTTATCAGTTCCCAATGCGGCACTGCATCCTTTCCCAGTTTTGGTACAACGCCGTGTTCGAATACAGTAACATTATCATCTGCACCGGCTCCGGCAGGAACCTTTTCGTGGGGGACGTTTGGGATTTTGTAAAGAAGATCGATAAGCTCTTTTTCCAAATCTGTCAGCGAACTTTCCATTGCCTTGGTCTTGTCTTTGGCGGTTGCAACGGCGGCGCGCAATGAATTAGCTTCATCGGTTTTTCCTGCTTTAATTAACTCGCCGATTTTTTTTGCGTCGGCGTTTGCCTTGGCTTTCAGGTCATCGAGACTTTTTTGTGTATCCTTTCGAAGATCATCTTTTTGCAGCACCATCGATACCAGCTCCGACGCGTTGTTGAAATTCCTTTTTGCGAGTCCGTCTACTATTTTGGAGTGCTGCTCTCTGATAACTGCTACTTGAAGCATGGCGATTGTTTGTTTGGGGCTAAAATTAGTTTTTTTGAATGGCTGGAGGGGTTTTTACACCGAATAAAATAATTTTACAATTTGATTATAGGCAAATTGTGGCTATACTTGCAGTGTCATATGGCTTCATCCCAAGCCTTCTGAATATAAATCCGGACACACTTATCGAATTTTTATTTTCTAGTTTGTTGTTTCCATGACTAAATCTCAGCTCGGCTGAACACATTTACCAATTCTACAAATCTTTTTTAAACACAATCCATTCTTAAAATTAACATGTACACTATTGACGACCTGAATGTCAGGCTCCTTTCAGAACTGAAGGACATTGCAGAGGAGATGGGCGTTAAAAACGCAAAAAAGCTTTCCAAACAAGATATCATCTATAAAATCCTTGATCAACAAGCTGTCGCTGGTGATGCAGAAAAAAAATTATCGCCGCCCGCCGCTTCGTCGTCTGTTTCTGACTCTGAACCCGAGCGTAAAATGCGCCCTCGCAGACGTGAGAATGTCGCGCCAACTCCTCCAACTCCAAAAACGGATTCCGATTTTTCATCTGACGAAATACTCGATTCGATCGATATAAATTTTGATAGTCCATCAACGACATTTAATGGAAATGAATCGGACTCTGAATCACCAAATGTTTTCGAAGAACAAACGCGTCCGAGTAGAACTGAACCAAAAGAAGAAAAACCACAAGTATTCCGCCCTTCGATTCGCGAATTCGACGGAGCAATTAGCAATGAAGGTGTTCTGGAGATCATGCAGGATGGCTACGGATTTCTCCGCTCCTCAGATTATAATTATCTGGCCAGCCCCGATGATATCTATGTTTCACCGTCGCAGATCAAATTGTTCGGCCTGAAGACGGGCGATACCGTTAAAGGTCTGATTCGTCCACCAAAAGAAGGCGAAAAGTATTTTGCCTTATTAAAGGTTGAATCAGTAAACGGAAAGACAACAGAAGAAATACGCGACCGTGTGGCATTCGAATACCTGACGCCATTATTTCCTAACGAGAAATTAAGGCTTAGCACGACCCATGATAACCTGTCTACGAGGATTCTGGATCTTTTCGCTCCTATAGGAAAAGGACAACGGGGTATGATCGTCGCCCAGCCCAAAACTGGTAAAACTGTATTGTTGAAAAACATTGCTAACGCAATTGCTGAAAACCATCCAGAAGTTTACTTGATCGTATTACTTATTGACGAACGTCCTGAAGAAGTTACTGACATGGCCCGTAGCGTGAAGGCCGAAGTAGTTGCTTCAACGTTCGATGAACAGGCAGAACGCCATGTGAAAGTTGCCAGCATCGTGTTGGAAAAGGCCAAGCGTATGGTTGAGTGTGGCCATGACGTTGTGATCCTGCTTGATTCGCTAACCCGACTTGCACGCGCGCACAACACGGTCGTACCATCGTCCGGTAAGATTCTTTCCGGTGGTGTTGATGCTAATGCATTACACAAGCCGAAACGCTTTTTTGGTGCTGCCAGAAAAATTGAAAACGGCGGCTCGTTAACTATAATCGCCACGGCTCTTATTGACACAGGCTCCAAGATGGATGAAGTGATTTTCGAAGAGTTTAAAGGTACAGGTAACATGGAACTTCAGCTCGATCGGAAACTTACCAACAGAAGGGTCTATCCGTCAATGGATGTTCCTGCGTCCGGTACCCGTCGTGAAGATCTCCTGTTGAGGGAAGACGAACTTCAACGCGTGTGGATCTTGCGCAAGTACATGGCAGATATGAATTCAGTGGAAGCTATGGAATTCCTGCAGGCTAAGATGAAGGGAACAAGAAACAATGATGAGTTCCTGGCGTCAATGAATGGCTAAAAAAATAATAAAATATTGAATCAAGAAGGCGCCCCGATCAATCGGGGCGCTTTTTATTTGAGTACGAGATCGATCAGCTCACGCTGAACGTTCCAGTCTTTTGCAAGTTTTAGCATCGCGGTGGCTTCCATCTCAGTAACATATCCTTTCAGATTGTTAGCCTGCCACACCATGTTGATCAATTCAATCCGTTTTTCTTTCGCGTAGTCACCGATGATATCGTTGAGGTAGCTGCGAGCTCGATCGAACGCAGTAATGTAATCTTGCGCCACAAATTCTAACGCCCATTTATACTCATCCGGCGCTTGAAGTTCTTCGGCTGTTCTTACGAGATCCTTTTTTTCTTGCTCATCAAGTCCGTGATAATGGAAGATCACGGCTTTAAGTAGCATATAGACCCTTTTTTCTTCTATAGATTTCATGCGATGATAAGTCCGGGTAAAATACAAAACTTCCTGATGATTTATATTAATGGCAACGGGAATGGATATCAATCAATTGAAAGCCAAATAGTCACGGTTCAATTACAAATAGATCCGATGCAATCTTATCCGCCATGAATCGACCCTTCTTCGTCAGCTTAAGACTTTCGCCCTCAACAACAATAAGGCCCTCGCGCTGGAGACTTTGTATGTAATCGTTGTTTTCTTTAATAGGGTCAAATGAAAATCTTTCACGCAGGGTTTTTAGATCTGCTCCCCATGATGTCCTGAGAGTGGTCAAAAGATATTCATTTATTTTATCCTGCTTGGTTAGTATTTCGAGCGTACAAGGAATTTTTTGTTGCAGAATGGAACGCAGGTAGGTCGGGTTATTACTAACGTTGTACTGGCGGGTTTCGCCATTGTAAGAATGAGCGCTTGGTCCAATGCCAAGATATTTCCCGTTCTTCCAATAGTTACTATTGTGCATGGATTGAAAACCCGGTTTTGAAAAGTTAGACACCTCGTACTGCTCATAGTTCGCGCTTTCAAGATGATCAATCAGCAACGCTAGCTGGCGAGCTGACGAGTCGTCATCCACCGGTTGCATTTTTCCTTGCTTTGTCCACTTTCCAAAGACGGTTTTTTCCTCGATAGTCAATGAGTATGCAGAAATATGCTGAGGACTAATTTTGAGCGTCTCGTAAATATCCTTTCCCCAGTCCTCGTCGGGTCGTTGTGGAATGGCATAGATAAGGTCAATGCTAATATTCTCAAATCCCGTGCTCCGGGCGTCCTCAATACAGCACCTAGCCATTAGGTTGTCGTGGGGCCTGTTTAATGACTTGAGTACCCTGTCGTCGAATGATTGGACACCAATACTGAGCCTGTTAACCCCCGCATCATATAGGGCATCCAGTTTTTCTTTGGTTAGGTCGTCAGGGTTTGCTTCCAGAGTAATTTCGGGACGATCGGAAACAGAGAAATTCCGGTGTACCGCTTCAAGAATTTCATTCAGTTCTGAAGCCAACAGGATGGATGGCGTCCCGCCTCCGACATAAATTGTCTCGAGGATTTCGCCACTGAGATAATCCTTTTGCAATGCGATTTCAGAGGTTAACGCCTGTACGAGCTGAACTCGCTGCTCCTGGTTTGTGGAGAAGAAAAAGTCGCAGTAGTAACAAGCCTGCTTGCAAAAAGGAATATGGATGTACAACCCGGCCATCGAAGGGCAAACTTAGACATTTCGGATATAACACTAGATTCTGATATTTTTGCGGGATACTTAAGTATGCTGATCAAAACGAATGCTCTGATATTAACGATTTTTCTCTCTGTAGGAATATCCATTGCCACAGCGCAGGAATATGTGGCAACAAAAGATCTTCAACGTGAGTGGAAAGTCTTTCAGAATGATGTGTATGAACCTTTTGAGAAGGTAGGTAGCGCACGCAGTATTTTTTTTAAGGTCGAAGTCGCAAAGTTTAGCGGTAACTACCTGTTCGTAGAAAGTTTTGCGCCGTACACAATTTTCATCAATGGTCAATTGGCAGAAAGCACGGAAGGGGCACTTCGTTTAAAAATTGATAGCTTAAACAGCATCTTTCAGGGGTCTGTGTGGCAGATCAGTATTTTTCAGGAAAAGATCAAGGCTGGAAGTTTAAAGACCTTGATTGAATCTAAGGTCACGAAAAGTTCGTCGTCGATAGAGCCATTGCCGAGGGGCATTTCCTCCTTTAGAGATTTTGCGATCATCGGCGTTTTGATCCTGATGATTGTGTTAATTGTAATTACACAGCTGAATCCGAAGCTTGCATCGGATTATTTTTCCGTCACCAAAATATTTTCCGTACGTGAGGGTGAAGAAAGTCAGACCTATTCCCGCATCACGAGCAGTATCAATATTTTATTTTATGTCTACAGCAGTTTGATGCTTGGATATTATTTGATGATCATTTTTCATTTTTTGCCATCGCAGTACAGGGCGGCAATGGTCTTTCAATCATTTACTTTTTGGGAAGCTGTGATGCACTGGCTGGAACTGAGCTTGATCGTGTTAGGTTTGTTTTTTGCGAAGATTGTGCTGATTTACGGACTCGCTTTTGTTTTCGGAATGGGCCAGATTGGCGGCTTTCATTTTTTCAATTGGGTTAGACTCTTATTGGGAGTTTTCGGAGTCCTGTCAATAGTGGTATTCCTTTATTTCATTACGCACGGTCAGCGCGAGGGTTTTTATTTTTTCTTTCTCAGTACGATGGCTTGGGTGCTTGCATGTTGGATCATATTGATCGTGTTGAAATTGTGGCGACAAATGGACCGTTCCTTGTTTCATTTATTTTCGTACATTTGTGCCACGGAATTAATACCTTTCCTGATTACGCTTAAGGTACTTTATTATTAGCCCGAACTTTTTTACGTGATGAGTGAAATTGCTACTGACAGGATGCGCAAAGTGAAAAATATCCTGGTAACCCAAGAAGCTCCGGCAGACGCTAATTCCCCTTACCTGAAACTAGCCGAAAAGTTTAATCTGAAAATTGACTTCCGGCCCTTCATTCAGGTAGAACCGGTTCCTGTTAAAGAATTTCGAAAGCAAAAGATTGACATCCTTAATCACACGGCGATAATTTTTACCAGCCGAAACGCTGTCGATCATTTCTTTCACATCTGCCAGGAGTTAAAGATCGAAATGCCACCGGAGATGAAATACTTTTGTATCTCCGAGCAAACTTCAAACTATCTGCAGAAGTATATCGTAATCCGTAAACGCAAAATTTTTACGGGACTTAAAACGGCGCAGGATCTTCTTGAGATTTTGAAGAAACATAAGAATGAAAAATACCTCTTCCCCTGTTCCGACATTCGTAAGAATGACATACCGGATTTTCTCAGAGAAGGTGGTTATCAGTATACAGAAGGGATCATCTACCACACGGTAGCCGCCAACTTGTCTGAATTGAAAGAAGTTTACTACGATATTCTTGCATTTTTTAGCCCCTCGGGCATAAACTCTCTTTTCGTCAATTTTCCTGACTTCAAACAGAATAATACCAGGATAGCAGTGTTCGGACCAACCACGGCCAAAGCTGCACATGATGCCGGTTTAATACTCGATATTGAAGCTCCTTTGCCTAATGCTCCCTCGATGACAGGAGCGCTGGAACTGTACATAAAGAAGGCCAACGGCATCAAATAAGTCGTTCATCCTTTGAATATTACTAAGTGATCTTTTTTATTACACTTTAATTACATTAGTTGACAGTGTCGTAAAAAAGCGTTTACTTTAGATTCTACTTTTTAAACTTAATGCTGAAAAGGATTTTTTATACCCTCTTGCTGCTCTTTTTTGGAGCGCGCGCTTTTGCTCAGCAAGATGCCCTCTTCACACAATACATGTTTAATAACTTGTATATGACTCCTGCATTTGCGGGTGTCGATGGGGTGACGAGAATGACGGCATTGCACCGTAGCCAGTGGCTTGGATATCAATCAAGTTTTGGTGATGGTGGTGCACCGACCACGCAACTCGTAAGTTTTAACACTCCTATTTACAAACTCAGAAGCGGATTCGGTGCTTACATCATGAACGATAAACTGGGTCCGCAGAATAACCTCGAAGCACAGGCCATGTACGCCTATCATTTAGGTATCAAGGAAACAAAACTAAGCTTTGGCGTGAAGCTTGGCATTTACTCCCAAACAATAAACGGTAAGTATTACCGATACATTCAGGAGGGTGACCCGTTGATCCAGGAAGGAAAAGAATCGCAGGTAAGACCTGACCTCGGTCTTGGTGTTTTTTACAGAGCTGAAAAGTATTATGTCGGCTTTGGATTTAACCATTTGTTGAAGTCAGAATTCGATTTTGGTGCTGACAGCGTCAGAGGCGCGTTGGAAAACCACATCAACGCCACCGCCGGGTATTTCTATGAAGTAAGTTTTGATTTGAAAATTCAGTTTAGCCTCGCCGTCAGAACAGATCTTAACAAGGTCCAAGGCGATTTGGCGGGAATTGCTCATATCAAAGATACGATGTGGGGCGGATTGGCGTTTAGACAATCAGAAGCAGCAAGTTTATTACTTGGGTACTGCCTGTTGAAGGATAAATCCTTGAAGCTGGGAACAGCGATCGATTTCATCGTCAAGGACCAAGCAGCGAAAGAAAGCTTTTCGCTGGAATTTATGTTGAGTTACGATCTTCCGGTGAATCCGGGTAGCGGTAAAAAAGTCGTTCGAACCCCTCGGTATAGGCACTAGCCGACAAATGATTTTGGGATTCTTAAGATTTTGTGGAATTTGTGATCCGTTTCTCAAAAAAATAAGGCGAATAAACGGTAACTTTGAAGCCTTTGATTTTTTAAGCATAGACAAACTGAGCATTAAGTATGAATAAATCGGTTGTTTCAAAACTTGTTTTAGTCCTGGCAGGTGCAGTTGCAAGTGCCTGTGGATTGCTAGGCCTTGGCGGCAAAAAGGGTGGCGACCAGGGTGAACTGGTCGGTGTTCCGGGGCGTGAAGGCTGGGTGATGACTATCCCGTATGGGATGGTTCCGATTCCTGCTGGAACATTCCACATGGGACAAGCGGATGAAGATCCTGCGTCTACGCAGATCAACTTCAATAAGCAGGTAACAATCGGTTCGTTCTTTATGGACGATACGGAAATCACCAACAACGAGTATCGTCAGTTTACAAACTTTTTCCTGGTAGACAACGGTAGCATTGAGGGTTTCGAAACGGTTGATGCTGAAACATTCCGTCAGAAATATTATCCTGATACTGCAGCATGGGTGCGCGACTTTGCACACCATATGGGCGACCCGATTCAGGACTATTATTACTGGCACCCTGGCTATGATGCATATCCAGTCGTAGGTGTTAACTGGGACGCTGCTGTATTCTTTGGGCAGTGGAGAACTGCTTACCTGAACGATTATAGAAAGAGTGTAGGAGACTTCCCGATGCCGGCATTCCGCCTGCCTTCAGAAGCTGAGTGGGAATACGCTGCCCGTGGTGGCCGCGATATGGCAAAATATCCTTGGGGTAATCCTTACATAAGAAACTCAAAAGGTTGTATGCTCGCGAACTTCAAACCAGGTCGCGGTAACTTCTACGATGATGGTTTTGCTTACTCTTCACCAGTTCAGGCTTATTTCCCCAACGATTACGGCTTGTATGATATGGCAGGTAACGTTTCTGAGTGGTGCCTTGACGACTTTAACCCTGCTTCAGTTCCCACAGTATGGGACTTGAACCCACAGTATATTGACCCTAGAACAAATCCCGAAAGCTCTAAATACAATCCCAAAGTACCACCTAAGAAAGTCGTTCGCGGGGGTTCTTGGAAAGATGTTGCCTACTATCTGGAGACTGGTACACGGACTTATGAATTTAAGGATAGCACACGGGCTTACATCGGATTCAGATGCGCAATGACCCACCTGGGACGTTCATCCGGACAAGAATTTTAACCCGAATAAACTTTCATTTTTACCTAACTTTAAAATATCAAAAGGCAAAACTTAAACCATTACTACAATGAGCAAGAAAAAAGGCGGATTTGTTGAACTACTCTATAAGACCATAATGCCGAAGATTTATGGTATTGGTGCGGCAGTCGTAATTATTGGAGCTTTATTTAAGATCCTTCACTACGAAGGTGCTGACCAAATGTTGTTTATCGGATTGACGACAGAAGCTATTATATTCTTTTTAAGTGCTTTTGAACCGCCTCATCAAGAGCCAGATTGGTCTAAGGTATACCCTGAACTGGGTGAGGACTATGAAGCTCCTTCCACTCCTACAAGAATTTCTAACAAGCCCGGAGCATCACTTACTCAACAACTTGATGTTTCTCTTGAGAAAGCTAAGATCGGACCCGAACTTCTCGACAGCCTTGGCAAAGGTTTGAACAACCTTGCTGAATCTGCAAAGAAGATGTCAAATCTTTCTGATGCCGCTGTAGCAACTACCGACTACGCTTCCAATGTAAAGAAAGCGTCAACTCAACTTCTTGAGATGAATAAGTCATACGATACGGCTATCAAGGCTGTTTCAAGCATGTCTGAAGCTTCTAAGGATGCGGGTGAATATCATTCACAAGTACAAAAAGTAACTAAGAACCTGGCTGCCCTCAATTCTGTATATGAAATGGAATTGAAAGATGCTGATAGCCACGTGAAGAATATGAATAAGTTCTATGAGAGCCTGACCGGTGCCATGAACGGGCTTTCAAAAGTTGGTGACAATACCGCGAAGTTTACTTCAGAGCTCGGTAAACTTACTGACAACCTTACTTCTTTGAACAAGGTTTATGGTAGCATGCTTACTGCTATGAAAGGTGGAGGCCAAGCATAATGAACTCTGATTTCGAACGTTTAACAATAAAAGAACCAAAACATGGCAGGTAAAAAAGAAACACCTCGTCAAAAAATGATAGGTATGATGTACCTCGTTTTGACGGCGCTGCTTGCGCTCCAGGTTAGTAATGCGGTCCTTGAGAAATTCGCTATCATCAACGAAACGCTTAATGGGCTTATTACGGAAGGAAATAATGAAAGTGAAAAGGTACTTCAGCAGATCATGGCGGATGCTGGTGAAAGCCAGGACGCTAGCGTGCTGAAAGCTAAGGATAATGCACAGAAAGTCAGAGACCTGACAAAGAGCACCATTGGCGCCATCGAAAAATTGAAAAAGGACATGATGGATAAATCGGGACACGCTGAGGTCAATGATGACCTTATCACCGATCACAGTTCCAAGGTTGCGACAATGATGATTGACGCGAAATCGCCTGTTGGTAAGAACTATGAAAATCTGTTGAACGAGTACGTGAAACAATTGAACGCTCTTACAAGTATCGATCCTGCGTTCACCAAGATTGCAAAGGCTCCTAAAGAGATCAAAATTTTTGCCTCTAATGATGACCACGTACGTAAGGACTTCTTAACATTCACGTTTGAAAACACGCCTGTTATAGCAGCTTTGGCTTCGGTTACACAGGCTGAGACCGAAATACTTGATTACGAATCGCGCGCTCTTGATAAACTTTCAAAGGATGCCGGTGCTAAGCGTATCAGTTTCGACCAGTTCATTCCAATGGTTAGAGCAAAGTCTTCTACAGTTGCCGCTGGCGCAAAATATGAGGCTCAAATGTTCCTTACTGGATCATCGACTGCCCTTGAGTCAGAATTCTACCAGGATGGACGAAAACTTGCCATAGTTGAAGACGCGAGCGGGGTGAAGATGGGTAAGATCGAATTTACCGCACAGGGTGGCGGTTATAACAAAGACGGTATAGCTACAAAGCATTTCAAGGCACTAATCGAAGTAAAAGGCCAAAAGTTCGAACAGAACATTGAATACTTCGTTGCGCAGCCTGTAATACGAGTTACGACGGGCAACGCTCCTACATTGTATTTGAACTGCGGTAACAACGTTAACATTGAAGTGCCCGCATTGAGTACCAACTACAATCCTTCATTTAGCGGTGCAAATGCAGACATTGTCAAGGGTGACAGACCTGGCAAAGTGACCATCATTCCGAAAGCAAAAAAGATAACCATTGCGGTTAGCAACGGCGGTATTAAGATCGGTGATCAGGGATTTGATGTGAAGAATGTTCCGGATCCACGATATATCGCCTACGTCGGAAATACACCAGTTGATTTGAGAAATGGTATAAAAGCCAACCAAATAGCACTGCTAAGGTTCGCGGCTGAGCCGGAAACTAACTTTAAGGAAGAAGTACCGAAAGACGCACGTTACCGGGTAAAGCGCGCCGAAGTTATTCTTGGCCGCGGTACTACCGGCGTTCAGCGTCTTAATGCAACAAACGAAAACCCCGATCTTCGCGCCTGGACTTCTCAGGCAAGACCCGGAGATCGTATTGTTATAGATATTAAGGATGTGATCCGCAGAACTTACCAGGACGAAGAAGAAAAAATCACTGTTAGAGGATCGTCGGGTATCATAAGTATTCCAGTCAATTAATTAACCAATGAAAAAGTTAATTTTCATACTCTTATTTGCCTTCTCTGTTGGTAGTGTTGTTGCCCAGGAGGTTCAGGATCTGGAAATCCAGTACAATCCTAATTCGCTCAATCCGATACCGGTTTACGAGCAGCATTATAAAGTCAGGGTATGGAGGAATCTTGACTTGAGGGAAAAACAAAACAAAGGTTTCTTTGCAAAGAACGGCGAGATCAGTAAGCTGATTATAGAAGCTGTCAAGTCTGGTGAACTGACTGATATCTATAAGGACGACTCTCTTTCCGGGAAACTTTCAAAGGAGGACTTCATGAGTCGTCTGGTTGCTGAACAAGCGCAGACCTTTCCCGCGTGGGAGCCTGCTCAGGACTTTTACACAGATGATATCGTGACTTATAATGGTCGTAACTGGCGTGCAGTTCAGGATAGCAAAGGCGTTACACCTTCAGAAGACGCGACTGACAATTGGGCTTCGACAAGTCAGGGAAGTGGTCTTCCGTATGCTGTGGGCCAAATGAGTACTATTCACATCATGGAAGACATCATTTTCGACAGAAGAAGGTCAAGATTGTACTACGACATCCAGGGTATGGAGATTATCATACCAGGAAAGGAAGTTACTACTGGTATTGATCTTTCTCTGGGGTGGTTCAAGTATAAGGATCTCGAGAAACTATTCAGAAATAATATCCCTAAGGCAGTTTGGTTTAACAGACAAAATACGGCGCAGAACAAGAATTTTGCTGATGCGATTTTGCTGAGATTATTCCAGGCGTCGATCTATAAAGTTCAGAACCCTGACGACGAAACGTTGGATGATACTTACCGTGGAAACGGAAGACCATACTACGAAGGAGTTTGGGCGCGCGAATGGACGGAAATGATGCTCATGGAAAAGGAGCACAACCTGTGGGAATTCTAAAAGATTTTGCTTTTTGATTTAGAGGGGGCCGATAAAAAGGCCCCTTTCTTTTTTACCCTTTTATGATTTCCGCTTTCGCGCGGCCGACGATCTTTTCAACTTCTTCAAAAGTCGCCTCTTTGATTTTCTTTACGGACTTGAAATGCTTCAGCAGCTTTAGGGCAGTTTTCTCGCCAATGCCTTCAAGTCCCTCGATTGCCGTCTTAATCTGACCTTTGCTTCTCTTCTGACGATGGAATTTGATAGCGAAGCGGTGCGCTTCGTCTCTTATTTGCTGCAACAATAACAGTCCCGGCGATTTCTTATTGATATGAAGAGGCAGAGGATCTTCGGGATAATAAATTTCTTCCAGTTTTTTTGCAATGCCAATGACCGGTATTTGTCCGTAAATGCCAACCTCTTTCATCGCTTCACATGCACTGCTGAGTTGTCCTTTTCCACCGTCAACTACAATAAGATCTGGAAGAGGTTCGGCTTCCTCAATCAGCCGCTTATAACGCCTTGAGACAATTTCTTTCATTGAGGCAAAGTCATTCGCGCCTTCAACAGTTTTGATATTGAAATGTCTGTATCCTTTCTTGTCCGGTTTTCCTTGTACAAACCTTACCATAGAAGCCACGGGAGTAGTTCCCTGGATATTTGAATTGTCAAAGCATTCGATAACAGATGGAAGTGACCGCAACTGGAGGTCTTTTTGTAGAATGGTGAGTATTTCCTTTTGTTTTGATTTCTTTCCTTCGCGGAATATCTCCCGCTCCTTTCTCAACTCAAGCGCATTCTTTATAGAAAGACTTAATAGTTTCTTTTTGTCTCCGATCTGAGGCACAACATTTTCTACGTTCTCTTCAAGTACGGTGATTGCAATGTTACTTAGTATCAACGTATTGGTACTTCGCGTTTGTTCGCGTAATTCCACTGCCGAAATACTCAATAGTTCATCATCATCTTCGTCTAGCTTCTTCTTCAACTCCAATGTCTTTGAGTAAATTATCGAACCCTCCTTTATCTGCATGTAATTGACGTATGCATAGTCTTCCATGCTGGTGATCGTGAATACATCAATGTCAGTGAGATCACGATTTACAACCAATGATTTGGACTGAAACCTTTCGAGAGTATCTAGCTTTTCCTTATAGCGCTGAGCTCTTTCGAATTCCATGCTGGTGGCAGCCGTCTTCATTTGGTTTGTGAAAAATTGATAGACGATGCTAATTCTGCCTTTGAGAATGTTTCGCGCCAGTTCGATCTCCTCCAGGTATGATCTTTCGTCTTGCAGTCCTTCGCACGGCCCCTTGCAATTGCCGAGGTGATATTCCAGACATACCTTGAACTTCTTTTGTTCGATGTTTTGCTGGCTCAATAACAGATTACAGGTCCGGATGCTATAAAGCTTGCGGATCAATTCAAGCACGTTCTTCATTGCCACGACACTCGAAAAGGGTCCGAAATATTCGCCTTGGGAAGTATTGTATTTACGCGTGTAAATTATTCTGGGAAACCTTTCTTTTAGAATACAGATGTAGGGAAACGTCTTATCGTCCTTGAGGAGAATGTTGTACTTAGGCTGGTTTTGTTTGATGAAATTATTTTCCAGCAACAATGCATCAAACTCGGTATTTGATACTGTGAAGTCAATCCGGTTGATTTCTGAAACAAGCTTAAGGGTTTTCCGATTAACGCCTAAGTTTTTTGTAAAGTAGCTGGTAACTCTCTTCTTTATGTTTTTCGCCTTGCCGACGTAAATCAGGATATCGTCGTCGCTGTAAAATTTATAGACACCCGGTGACTCGGGTAATCGATGAACGATTTCCTTAAGCCGGTCAATTGGGGTGGTCATTGCTTAATTATTTGGATCCCAGTTCTCGTGGATCACACCGATAGAGTCAGCTGGAACTTCGTAGGCCGAGCAGTCTAAAGATATATCCATGCCACTTGCGGGTCTTTTGAACTGTCCTTTCTTGTATTCGAGGGTAGGGTCAGCATATATCCTGGT
>DATHIE010000548.1:0-13479 GCA_035316905.1 Chryseolinea sp.
TTTTCTTGCCCCGCACTACAAACAAAAAGTAATTATACTTTGACCATACTTTCACAGCGGATTGATCTGCAACACATTTGTATTCCAGGAAAAGGAGATCGTTTACCTTAAATTGTTTAAAAATGCTGTTGCCGCTTACAAACTCCAGTAAGTTGAACATTGTCCTCCATGTATAATGGAAGTTACGCATTTTTCTTAGCGTTTAGGGGACATATTTGTTCCTCGCCTTACTTTTCCCCGTACTCAGGCTACCAATTCTTTATTTGTAGTTGCCTTGAAATCCTTCACAAAAGACTTATCGTTGATAAATTTGATTAGTTCATCGTTAAATTTCTCACGTTCTTCCAGAAACAGTGCATGCCCGCTGTTTTCAAACGCAATCAGTTTCGAGTTTACAATTCCCTTATGTAATTGTTCTGCCAGCTCAAATGGGCAAAGCTTGTCGAGCTTTCCGTGGAAAATGGCAGTGGGAATTGTTACTTTCTTGAGATCAGCCCTGAGATCCGAATCCCTGATCATTAAGAGCCCTTGTTCCATGGCGTATTGAGATGACTGCAATTGGATTCCTGCAAGCCAGTCAGAAATGTTTTTTGGTAACGCATTTTCTGAAGCCGCAAACAATTTCCCAAACTCTTCTATCAGCTGTGGGCGATTTACAGAATTCAGTTCAATCAGATTATTTAGAATTTCAATGGGAAGACCAAAAGGAAAATCATCCTTGCGCACTTCACGCGGTGCAGCCGCTCCAAAGAGGGCCAATTTGCTGATGTGCTCATTGTTGTATTTTGTAGCAAAACGGATAACCGTAGCACCCCCAAATGAAAATCCACCCAGAACAGCATTTTCAATACGCAGCTCCTCAAGAACGGCTTTAATGTCTTCTGCAAAAACGTCATAGTCATACTTGCCATAGGGCTTATCCGATTGACCAAATCCCCTTAGCGTTATACCAATAGCCCTAAAGCCATTTTTTATCAAGGCTCCATACTGATATTCATACATCGCATTGCTGAGTGGCCAGCCATGAATCAATACAACTGGATTACCTTCTCCAAGATCGCTGACGTGAAGTCTTACATTTTTTTCAACTTCAATAAATTCAGAGCGCCCTAAAGCAGCTCGTATGTTTGAATTTTTCATAAGAATTGTTTTAAAGATTATGATACATATGCCAATAGGTAAAAGTAATTGAACACCTACTGGCAACATGTGCTGTAACGTCTCAAAAATGTACTGTAAGGTCTAAATGGATTTAATCGACTTCACCAAACCCGAAACTTGCGCACAAGCCAATCGGAGCGGGAAATAAAAAAAGTAGGCGTAGAATAAACTACACACCAGAAAATGTATGTGCAATTTCGGGGTACAGTGTAATTTTTAAGTATTTATCTTTGTTAATACTCGACCACACAAGATAGATTTTAACATCGACGTGGATGATAAAACAAAAGAATTTACCATCCCCGAATATTTAAATGATACAACTTTCATAATGAACCGACATGTGCTATTTATACAAGGCGGAGGAGGTAATGAAGATCACGAGGCTGATGCTAAGCTTGTAGCCTCGTTGCGAGAGACTCTGGGAAGTGCCTATACAATACATTACCCACTATTGTCCGAAGAATCCTCTCCAGACTTCGGAAGAATAAAGCAGATCGGCCAGGAAATTTCGCTGATTAACGGAGAAATTATTTTGGTGGGGCATTCTCTCGGCGCATCAATGCTGTTAAAATACCTTTCCGAAAATGAAATCAAGAAAAAAATCGCCGGGATTTTTCTTATCTCGACACCGTTTTGGAGCGGCGAAGAAGATTGGAAACAAGGTTTGAAACTGCACGAAGATTTTCCTGATAAGCTGCCAAAAAACGTTCCGATTTTTCTTTACCACAGTCGTGATGACGAGGAAGTACCATTTAACCAGCTCTCTCTATATGCGAAAAAACTGCTACATGCGATTGTGCGTGAGATAACGAGCGGTGGTCACCAATTGAACAACAATCTATCGCTTGTGGCAAAGGATATTAAGTCGTTATGAAAATCAAAGCTTATGCCGTTAACAAGAAAGGTGATAAGGTGAAACCTTTTATCTATGAAAGAATCCTGGGCAAAAATGATGTCTTAGTAAGAATCACTCATTGTGGTATCGCGAGAGGAGACATTCAGATTATTAATAATGATTGGGGCGATACAAAATTCCCCCTGGTTCCAGGACACGAAATTATTGGCGTAATAGAAGAAACTGGTGCAGAAGTAGCTGGTTTAATAAAAGGAGATCGCGTTGGTATAGGTTATCAGCAAGAAGCTTGTTTCGAGTGTCAATTCTGTAAAGAAGGAAACGAGCAATTTTGCCCTAAGCAGAAAGTAATTGGAGTGGATTGCTATGGTGGTTTAGCAGAGCATATTATAGTTGATAACAGGTTTGCGTTCAAACTCCCGTCAAAACTTGACTCGGCAAAATCAGTTCCTTTGTTGTCGTCTGGTGTTACTGTTTATTCCGCGATTGTTAAAGCACAATTGCAAAACAATTCCACAGTGGGTGTGTTAGGAGTCGGAGGACTCGGCCACTTAGCGATTCAGTTTCTTCATAAAATGGGACACAACGTTTTCGGGTTTTCTCACTCTCCTTCGAAAAGGGAGATGATCGATCAGGCGGGAGCGGAATACATAGATAGTTCAGACCTAACGAGTCTGACAGGGCACAATAGTAAATTTGATTTTATCATCTCAACGCTAAACGCCGATTTTGACCTGGACACCTATTTAAAAATGCTGAGGCCGCAGGGGACATTTTGCTTCGTTGCCCAGCCATTGAATAAGCTAGAAATGACTGCTGGTTTATTGTATGACTACGCTCAACGAACTATTTATGGGAACTACACTGGTAGCCGAAAAGATATGGAAGAGATGTTGACTTTTTCAGCAAACCACAATATTGAAAGTATTGTTGAAGTTTTGCCATTCTCCCAAATGAACGACGCGATAGAAATAGTCGGAATTGGAAAAACTCCATTGAGATTAGTTTTGGAAAATCAGAAATGACGATGCAATCGACGGAGAAAATAAAAAAGACCTATAATGATACGGCAGACAACTATGCTGCTGAGCGCATCGACGAACTTTCCAAAAAACATTTGGATCGTTTGTTGTTAAGGGAATTTGCATCGGTCAACAAAGACAAAGGTCCTTGCGCCGACTTCGGTTGTGGACCAGGACAAACAACAAAATTTCTATACGACCAGGGCCTAAAAGATATAATAGGTATTGACATATCTTCCCGAATGATTGATGCCGCTCGGAGGTTTTCTCCGCAAATAAAATTTGAAACCGGAGATCTGCTGAAAGTTTCCTACGGGTCAAACTATTTTGGAAGTGCACTTGCATTCTATGCAATTGTGCATTTTACTAGTGATCAGGTCAAGATCGCTTTCAATGAAGTAAACAGGGTCTTGAAAGACGGCGGACAATTCTTATTCTCCTTTCATGTCGGGAGCGAGATAGTGCACTTTGACAAGGCCAAGGACGTAGACGTAGATATTGATTTATACTTCTTTCAAACAGCCGAGATCGTGGAATTGCTTCATGAAACTGGATTTAGAATAATAGACGCGATAGAGCGACGTCCATATGAAGACGTGGAATATGAAAGCAAGAGAGCCTATGTCTGGGCTGAAAAGAAATGAAGAAACTATAGCTCCCTAAAGGTAGTCCCTGCGGCGAGTATTAAAAATCCAACCAATAATAGTACGTAATTGTATTCAGTCAGAATTTGAACATGTGCGTAGTGGCCAATAATTCCAAGGATACCACAAATCATTCCGATAATCCACGTTATTTTTTTGGGTGTTGAAGGGGTTGTCATATTAGTTAGGTTTGGTTGGTTGTTAGTTACGTGTTACAACGAAGAGTTAAACTCTCTCTAATGTGGAGCAATTTTCTTGGGGTTGCAAATTTACAAGTGACATAGATGCGCTCAGCCTACACATAAACCCGTTTACCTGCTGGGATTTTTAAGCTATTGATTATATTTAGGGTACCTATATTGGCCGTGGTTCCTATAGGCGCGTTGGCAGCAATTGATTTAACGCTATTCCGAGTCATTCAAGATTGTCGAAATAGATTGCAATGATCGCTTTAGAAGCAAACCAATACTATATATAAACGTTGTGAGCAGTAAATAAAATCAAGAAACGAAACTCCAGGAAATGTTTAAAACTCTAAAATCGACACTGATTTTGTTAATTCTCAGTGGAGTCTCAATGTTATCTCACGGGCAACCATTCGTACTTACTTCAGATAACCTTCTCCCTTTATACAGCGGCCCGATCAAATGGGCCGACTTAGATAATGACAATGACCTTGACATTATTTATTCTGGATTTGCAGGCGGTGCTAATGAATTTTTTGTCAAGGTTTATGAAAATGTCGCTGGATCATTTACCTCAAGGTCTACTGGTCTTCCCAATATCAGGAATGGTTCATTTGCACTGGGTGATTACGATAAGGACGGCGATCTTGATATACTGCTAAGTGGGTTGAGTGGTACCGGAAATATTTCCGTCTTATATCAGAACCTTGGCGCATTTTCATTTTCGTTGAAACAATCTTTCCCTGGAATAATCAATACTACCGCGTCATGGTTTGACATTGACAATGATGAAGATTTAGACTTTTTGCTGGCCGGTGTCGATGACAATTCCGGTGGACCGGATCCCTTTGTGAAAAAAATGATGGTCTATGAGAATGTGAACGGTACTTTTAGCCTCATAAACGGAACCAACCTTCCTCCCTGCACACAATGCTCAATGGATTGGGCGGATAGCAATGCCGATGGGAAAATAGATCTGGTCATTACAGGATTTCAAGGCGATATCAATGGAAACACCGACGTCTATCTTAACAACGGAGATAAAACATTCACGAAGGACCAAAATTCAAACTTCAAAGACGTTTATAATGGTGACGTAAAATGGGGTGACTTCGATAGGGACGGCGATATGGATGTGCTGTTGAGTGGCGTGCAAAACGGCGGCAACATTGTCACTTCGGTTTATAGAAATACAAGTGGTGTACTCCATGAGGAAACCAATATTAAAATACACTCAACAGGGGAAAATTGGATGGATGGGACCAGTTGGGTCGACTACAATAATGATGGCCTTTTAGACATTCTGATTTCCGGCAGAGGAACTTCTGTCGTGGTGCTGGAATACATATTCAAACTCTATAAGAATAATGGCAATGGAACTTTTAATGAAGTTTCAGAAGCAAACTTTACTGGGTTATCAGACAGCTCCGTTGATTTCGGGGATTTTGATAACGACGGTGATGTGGATTTCTGTTTCTCCGGAATGAGTTCAACCGGACCAACAACAGGAATCTATAAGAATAAACTAATTGATGGTCCCTACGCAGTAAACAGCAAGCCTGCACCTCCTTCTGTAACTAATCTTTCGGAACATTTCTTCCGCAAGCAAGTTAAGCTGAAATGGCCAAGTGGCACCGATCTGCAAACACCGGCAGCAGGACTGTCATACAACTTCTACCTGAAATACGGCACTTCAAATTTTATAGCACCAACCTCCAATTTTACCTCGGGCTATGTAATGACCACCAATCCAGCCAATGGTCATAGTAAATCTCCAGTCCTGAATGGCATACCAGAAGGCAACTATTCCTGGGCCGTTCAGTCTGTTGATGGCGGTAAAATGGGCTCATTGTTTTCATCTGAAAAAACGTTTTACCAAATCAACGGACCCGAGGCGATAAAGATTGAAATCCTTGATGTTGGAAACGTGAAATTGAGTTGGCTCGATAATTCTTCCATCGAGACCTCTTATCAAGTAGCCCGGTCTACTAACCCAACTGCCGGCTTTTCACCGCAAGCAACTCTGCCACCGAACACAACTTCTTATGTGGACAGCTATGCTTTCACAACGGATACACATTATCACTATCGCATCAACGCAGCCGCAACTAAAGCTTCAGCGTATGACTCCCTTCTCGTAGTAATACCGACCGCTCCTGCAAACCTTTTAGCCCAATCCGTTAATGCGTCGAGAATTGATCTCGTCTGGGATGATCTGTCGCAATATGAGAGTGGATATGACGTACAAAGAAAACCTTCCACCGGGCTCAACTTTCTAACAATTGCCACGCTTGGGTCTGATACCGAATCATACCAGGATACCGGCTTAAGTGAAGGTACCAGTTATGATTACCGAGTTCGCGCGTTGGTTAGCAACGGTAGTTCAGCGTTCAGCAATACCAGTACTGCGAAGACTAACTTCAGACCGTCAGGTGCAAACTTTACAAAGCAGACGATTGAAGATGAAACTATAACCTTTGCTGCAAAGGATTTTACCGATGGTTTTTCCGATCCTGATGCGAACGATCAACTTGTTAAAATTCTGATTGTAACCCTGCCACAAAAAGGCATTTTAAAACTGAACGATACTCCAGTTACAGCAGGGCAGACAATTTTAGTAACAGATCTTAAAAATCTGGATTTTGTTCCCCTTCTAAATGCAAATGGCGGCTCTGCATTTAATTTTTACTACAATGATGGCAAGGATAATTCGGCCACTAACAACATTGTCACGCTTACAATCGTCCCGGTCAATGACGTTCCTGCCTTTAGCATTCCCCCATTGGTAGAAGCAAACGAAGATTTTACAACCCAAATAAAAATAATACCTGCTACAGTGCCAGTTCCCCAGGATGAGCTCTCTCAAGTGGTCATTTATTCCATTCAACCTGTAACGTCCAGCAAAGTAACATTGACCTTTAATCCTACTAGTGGGGAAATGAACTTCACGTCCGTTTTGAACACATTCGGAGAAGTAGAGTTCATTCTTTTGGCAAACGACGGTCAGTCCATCAACAATACCTTTTCAGATACAGTCAAACTCGTAGTAAAACCTGTTAATGATGCACCTGTCTTGTCAACTATTTCCGATCAGGAAGTGGAGTACCAGACGGCTATTTCTCCTATAACGTTCTTGGTATCCGATGTGGACAGTCCGATCTCTTCTGTGGTGGTATCCGGCTCATCGGGAAATCAGACACTTATTAAAAATGGTAACATAACCGTTCAGGGGACTGCGGATGAAAGAAGCATTGTACTGTTGCCCGAGAATACCCTTGGCGAGGCGCTCATCACCCTCACGGCTAATGATGGGACAGCAACTGCTTCAACACAATTCAATTTTAAGGTATTTTCTGTTACCGCAATTCTGGAGACGTTTCAGGGAATTAAAGTCTTTCCCAATCCTTTTGTTTCATTCATTAATGTAACCTTACCAGATGGTTTTGGAAATGGTTGTACAGCACTGCTGCATGATCAACTTGGCCAGGAAGTATCATGCCAATTGATAACAACAAACGAACATACAATTGATCTTGCGGAGATACCCAGTGGCGTTTACCTCCTTAGCATTTTTGAAATCGATGGAGATATTTTATACCGCAGTAGAATAATTAAAAATTAGTAAAGGCAATATCCACAACGGTGTGTACGACGGTCGGGCAGCATGGATTTATTTTAATTTTTGCTTAAATTATAAGTCGAAAGGATCGACTTTCACATCCGCTCCACAGACGCAAGTTAACCGTTATGAAAAAGCTATCCGCCCTCCTCCTGATTGTGAGCCTGACCTCTTGGAATTTCGCCTGCAAAGAAGATGATGATGAACATGTTGATCCTGTAACGGCTTCGTTGGTAGAAACACTCAACGAGGAATTAGTGCACGTTACCACGGATCCGGGCCAATGGATCGATAACCAACTGCACTTCCTGGACGCTGTCGCGGCCCACGATATCGTCGGCTTAGGAGAAGCCACACACGGTACAGCTGAATTCTTTAAAGCCAAGCACAGGATACTTGAGTACCTCGTAGAAAATCACGGCTTCAAAATCTTTGCTATCGAGGCTGACTTCGGTGAGTCCATATTCATCAATGAAGCCGTTCTGAAAAGCGACAAAAGTCAGATAGAAAATTTGATGAAAACCAAGATGCATTTCTGGACCTGGAAAACAACCGAGGTACGGGATATGTTGTATTGGATGTGTGACTATAACCTTGGCAAGACGGAAGCGCAGAAGGTGCAATATTGGGGCGTTGATTGTCAGTTTAACACGTATAATCCCGATATGGTTAGTGATAACCTGGGGACCGCCAACGTACCGTTTAAGTCTTTCGCTGATGAGATTCTGAACGAAGCCAGATCCGCATCGGGCGATCGCTTTGCTTCGTATACGCAGGGCACCTTCGATACATACCTGGAAAAAGTAGATGCGTTAAAGGATTCTGTGACAAAATACGAAGCGGATATCACCGACGCCGGATTGACCTTGCAACTTGTGGAAGTGATCAAACAGGTGTCGGAAGTAGTGTATTACAGCGGAAAGAGTAATGTCCAGAAAAACTACCGTGATGAATACATGGCTAAGAATACAGGTTGGTTGCATAGCTATTTTAATGACGCGAAGATCGTTTTGTGGGCGCATAACTACCACGTGTCGGACTATTTCTTGTCGAACTACCCATCTGCCAGTTCCATGGGCCATCAACTGAAAGCCGATTTCCCCAATGATTATACCACGATAGGTTTCCTTTTTTCAAATGGATCCTTTACTGCCGTCACGCAGTCTGGCGAACAATTTCAAGGGATAAATACGCAGACGTTGGACGAGGATCCAAAGCTGGGCTCTATAAATGATGTGATGTCCAGGGCCGAAGCAGCTGCTTTCACCGTCTCACTTTCAGATTTACAAAATCACGATGAATGGACCAAAGCATTCAACGGCGGTATCGAATACTTTCATATCGGATCAGTATATAACAAAAAGCCATCCGACTACTACTCAGAGTTCGACGTCAATTTTTTTGATCGGTTGATTTATTTCGACCGCACAACGGCATCGGTACAATTGAAGTGATTTCCATCTAAGGGAATAAATGCTTCAACTCTCTCGAAATTGGACATTGGACATTGGACATTCGACATTGCCGCAGTCACTCCACGCTTTGATTCATGAGAATATAATCTGACGCAGTTTCCAATTGGTCCAATGGACTACTCCATTCCAGAATTCAATTTCCAATGTCCAATTTCCAACTCCCAATGTCGATAGAAAATCTCCCCATACTTCTATTTAATTATCTATGAGTACTCTCCAGATATCCTCCCGACTGTGACTGAACCAGGATGTCGTTTACAAATTTTCTGATGTCCTCGGCTAAGAGCTCAGGTTGTTCCATCGCTGCAAAGTGCCCTCCTCGTGGCATTTCTGTCCACTGCTGAACATTAAAGAACTTACTTGCAAATTCCCTCGATGGCAAAAGATCGGTCTTGAATTTTGCCACCGCCGTGGGTACATCAGTCTTCGAACCGGTCTTATCAAATGGGTTAAGTTTGTTCAGGGGATTATACATGGTTTGCATCAAGTCTTTCATGTTTTCATTGTACAGTCGAAATGAAGAATTGATGGTTTCCGTCACCCAATAGATGGTTACATTGGTCAACAACTCATCCTTGGTAAAACAACTTTCTATATCTCCATGGCTATCGCTCCAGGAACGAAATTTTTCCACTATCCACGCGGCTAAGCCAACAGGTGAATCGTTCAATCCATATGCCAAAGTCTGGGGTTTAGTGCTTTGTATTATATTAAAAGCACCTTCGGTCATTTGCCATTTTGTGATCAGGTCCAGATACTGCTTTTCCTCCTCATTTAATTTGTCGGGAGGGACAGCAAGAATGTGGTGATAAGGGATATCGGTAATATGAATTCCTAACAGTGATTTAGGATGATATAACGCAATTTGTTCCGAGATCACGCTGCCCGCATCGCCTCCATGTGCAATAAATTGTTCGTATCCCAATTCCTCAGTCATCAACGTGGTAAACAGCTTTGCAATCCGTTTCGAATTCATTCCAGGCTTCGTGGGGATTTCAGAAAATCCATGACCGGGAATAGAGGGAATAACCACGTCGAATGAAACACCATTTTCATCTCCCTTTGTGAGCAAGGGAATAACTTTCAAAAACCGCACAAATGAGTCAGGCCATCCATGTATCAAAAGCAATGGTATCGAATTTTTTGTATCTCCCTTTTGATAAATGAAATGAATTGCCACATCATCCACTGTCGCTTTAAAATGCGGGAAGGAATTAAGGTATTCTTCCTGCGTTGTCCAATCGAAACTATTACGCCAATAATCGCATAGTCCTTTCAAGTAGGATTTGTCAGTACCATAACCCCATTTTGAATTCTCCACTTTATCCGGCCACATGGTTCTTCCGATCCTCTTATTTAAATCGTCGAGTGCCGATTGTTTTATGTTAATTCTAAATGATTTTTTCATTTTGTTGATTTTTTTATTGTTGAGCCATTGCCAGTGATCGCAAGCGTCGACACAAACTTTCTGAGGTCTTCGACGAACAATTCCGGTTGTTCCCATGCTGTAAAGTGCCCGCCTTTAGGCATTTCAGTCCAGTGCTGAACATTTAGTGTACGTTCTGCAAATTCCCTGGGCGGAACGCCTCCTATATCTTTAGGAAAGAGTCCAAGGCCGACAGGTATGCTGACATAATCCTCCGTTGTCAACGTAGGCGACAGCATTTCCGCCCTATAGTTTCGCATAGAGGATGCAATGGTACCAGTTGCCCAATACATGGTAATATTTGTTAGCAATTCATCTTTTGTGAAACTCTCTTCAATCTTACCGTCACAATCACACCATCCATAGAATCGATCAATGATCCATGCCGCCAGGCCAACGGGAGAATCGGTCAGACTGTAAGCAAGTGTTTGTGGCTTCGTTATCTGAACCATAGCATAAGCACCATCCTTGTAGGAGACCTGTTTACTCTTGTCCAAATAATGCTTCTCGGTCTTCGAAAGTATTTCCGGGTCGACATTTGCGACGTGCCAGCCGAGATCCGTAAGATATATGCCGATCAAAGACTGTGGATAGTCAATTGCAAGTGTCTGTGATATCGGACTGCCTCCATCACCGCCCACAGAAATGAATCGTTCATAACCCAGCACCTCTGTCATCAATTTCCATAACAATTTTGCCGTGTAGCGCATTGGTTGTTTATGGGCAGCACTCACAACATCCGTAAATCCTATGCCTGGCAATGAAGGAATGATCAAATCAAAGGATTGAGTTGATCCGTTGTCCGAACTTGCAGGGTCGGCAAGCATCGGAATAATTTTGTGAAAACGATAAAATGAATCAGGCCAGCCATGCAACATCAGCAAGGGTGTGGGATTGGGTCCCTTTCCTTTTATATGGATGAAGTGAACGTTAACATCCTCAATTTTAGTTTGATAGTGTGGCAGTCTATTGAGCTCGGCCTCCTGCGTACGCCAATCGAAGCTGTGCTGCCAATAGTCGCATAATGTTTTCAAATACGATCTATTTGCTCCATACTCCCATCCGGCATTTTCAGTTTCATTGGTCCACCGCGTGTCTGCAATTCTGTTCTGCAAATCGTCAAGTATCGATTGGTCAATGTTGATCTTAAAGTCATTTTTCATGATAGATTCGTAGGTGTTATACAATACGATATCGTAATGAGTGCTCACTCATCAAAAAATGATGCCCAAAATGCATGCCTGCTATTCAGTCGTTGATCGCAGCCTCATACGACGGATTTGGAATTGGAGGGATGGACGTTTGTTTACAGAGTGTAGATTTCAGGGTGTAGAGAAAATTCGCTACTCACAAATCAAATGCATTTCACGCAAAGGCCACTAAGTTTAGCCCCATAAAGGCCGCGAAAAGGGGCGATTACTCTAAAGCTCTTAGCGACGTTTATGTATTCACCTTTTGCCCCGAGTGCTCGGGGTGAAATGCATTTGATGTTATGCAGGAACGCGATTTTTTGTAACTTTCTATACCGCGATGAACTGTAATTTGAACAATCGTATTACTGTCCCCATAGCACAATGATCATCTTAAACTACTATAAGGTTGCGCTCCGAAACATTGTGAAACGCAAACTGTATTCGCTCATAAATTCCTTTGGGCTAAGCGTTGGTATCGCTTTTTGCCTTCTTATCTACCTTTTCATTGCCGACGAAAAGAGCTTCGATCAATTTCACAGCAATAAAAAAGACATTTACCTCATAATTAACAGAAGATTTGAGTTCATGGCCTTTAAGAACGGTGAAAAGGAACCTTTCGGCGAGACTGCGGATCAGACATCCAAACTTGGCGAGGTAGTACGAGAGGAACTCTCGGAAGTCCGCCACATGACGAGATATGAATCATCCTTCCATGGAGTGTTTAGTTATCAGGATAAAGTCTTTAGTGAAACCCTCACAGGTGTCGATAGCGGTTTTTTTAAAATGTTCTCATTCAAACTGCTTGCTGGTGATCCCACGAACATTTTCAAAAATAAAACCGACCTCGTAATTACTCCTAAGATCGCGGAGAAATACTTTGGACAAGAAGATCCGATAGGAAAAATGGTAACGATTGACCTAAACGGGCAAAGTAGTTACGTAGTCGCCGGAGTTATAGAGCCTCCACCTTCCAACTCCAGTCTCTCATTTGAAATACTAATACCGCTGGAAAATGTACCGTGGCACCAAAGCTCTTGGGACAGGCGTTCTTATCCAACTTTCGTTCAGGTTCAGCCAGGCACGAATCTCAATTCCTTCAGAGGTAACATCAACAAACTAAATGAAAAATATACCGGCGATGCGTCTCGTGAATTTCGGGAGCGCGAAAAGATTCCGGAAGAATTTCGGCTCGAGGAATTGTATTTTACTGGCCTGACTGACATTCACCTTAATACGAAGATCAAATGGGAAAAGTCAAGTGACCCAAAATATTCATTAATACTGGGAGGGATCGCCGTACTTATCCTGATCATTGCTTGTATCAACTATGTATCTCTTGTCTTGACAAGTTCAGCTTCCCGCAAAACCGAAGTGGGCATTCGCAAAATATCCGGAGCAATAAAAGGACAATTGGTCATCCAGTTTATGATTGAGTCAATCGTACTGGCGGTAATTTCATTGGTCATTGGCCTGCTGCTGCTTATTCTGTTTCTGCCCGCCTTTAATTCTTTCACCAACAAGGGCATTCTACTTTCATCTGCAAATTGGATACAGCTTCTTACGCTTTCGTTGCTCCTCGCATGCTTCATTGGCCTGGTTGCGGGCAGTTATCCTGCTTTATATTTGTCCGGGCTGAAACCTGCAGTTATTCTAAAGGGTGGTGTTGTTGTGAAATTAAAAACCTGGTTAGCGAAACCACTTTTGGTGATTCAGTTTGCTCTATCGGCATTTTTGATCATGAGCTCGGTAATAATGTACCAACAGATGAAATTCATTACCACAAAAGATCTTGGGTACAATCAGCATCAGGTACTATCCATACCTATACAACAGCGTACGGATTCAAGCAGTAGCCGGTTCGTGGAAAACTTCCGATCATCCGTGGCCAATGATCCTTC
>DATHIE010000549.1:0-13961 GCA_035316905.1 Chryseolinea sp.
CCTAAAACTCAGTGGCGAAGCTCTGCAGGGGCCGAATAAGAGCACAAATATTGACCCTAACGTATTGGAGCAATATTGTGCAGAAATTCAGACGTTGAGGGATCAGAAGATAGAAATCGCTATTGTGATCGGAGGCGGAAACATCTTCAGGGGTGAACAGGCGGAAGCTCTTGGGATCGACAGGGTTCAGGGCGATTACATGGGAATGCTGGCGACTGTTATCAACGCAATGGCATTGCAAAGTGCTCTGGAACGTCACGGTTTGTACACGCGGCTGATGGCTGGTATTAAAATGGAGCAGGTTTGCGAACCTTTTATCCGCCGACGCGCTATCAGGCACCTCGAAAAAGGCAGGATCGTTATTTTCGGGGCCGGGATTGGAAATCCATATTTCACAACAGATTCCACGGCAAGCCTAAGGGCCATAGAGGTGCAAGCCGATGTCGTTCTAAAGGGAACACGTGTCGATGGTGTATACACCAAAGATCCTGAAAAACATCCGGACGCGATTCGTTACACTTCACTCACCTTCCAGGAGGCATATGAAAAAAATCTGAACATTATGGACATGACCGCATTCACATTGTGCATGGAAAATAAACTGCCCATCATTGTTTTTGATATGAACAAAAAGGGAAATTTGCTGAAGGTTGTGAATGGTGAGCAGGCAGGAACGCTCATAAGTTAAGTGTGATATACCAAACGATGATATATTGATCAATCTTAATCCTAAAGCCACCAACCATGGATGAAATTCAGTTATACCTGGACGACGCAAAGGACCAGATGACCCAACGCCTTACTCACGTTGCTCACGAGCTTACAAAAATCAGGGCCGGTAAAGCAAATCCCTCCATGCTTGATGGCATCATGGTTTCTTATTATGGAGCAATGACTCCCTTGAACCAGGTTTCATCATTAAATACACCTGACGCGCGCACCATTTTCATCAAACCGTGGGAAAAAGGGATTATTCCCGAGATTGAAAAAGCAATACTCACCGCCAACCTCGGCCTCAATCCACAGAACGACGGACAACAAGTGATCATCAATGTGCCGATGCTTACCGAAGAACGAAGGAAGCAGCTCGTAAAGCAGGTAGGCCATGAGTGCGAGGCGGGGAGGGTAAGCGTTCGTAATACAAGAAAGGAAACGAACGAACATCTTAAGAAGATCAAAGGTGCATCCGAAGATGACATCAAGGATGCTGAAGATAACGTCCAGGCGATGACAAATGATTTCATCGCAAAGATCGATGCGCTCATGAAGAAAAAAGAAGCCGAGATAATGACTGTATAAGCGCTTCAGGATGTGAATATTTGACGCCTGATAAATTGAATTTCAGGCGTTTTCTTTTTCTGTCCAATTTAATCTCCGCCCAATGAAGGCCGCAAAACTCGTTTCCTTTCTTATTCTGATTTCCTTCACAGCAGTAGTCGCTCAAAAAAAGAGCGCGCCAAATGTCTATTATCCGGAAAGCAATCAATGGCTGACGAAGGCGCCTGCTGAAGTGTCAATGAATGCGTCGAAGCTTGACGCAGCAATTGCCTATGCGAAAGAGAAGGAATCCACTACCCCAAAGAATCTCGAAACTGCCCACTATCATACATTTGGACGTGAGCCGTTCGGAGATGCTATTGGTCCCTTCGCAGAGCGAGGAAGCGCAGCGGGAATAGTTATCAGAAACGGATATATCATCGCCGAATGGGGAGATCCCCAACGCATCGATATGACCTTTAGCGTGACAAAAAGTTTCCTCTCTTCCGTAGTAGGACTCGCTTTCGATAGAGGACTAATAAAAAATATCCGCGATACAGTTTATCGGTCAATGGCTCCAATAAACTTATTCCCTTCAGCAACAAATGGAAATAAAGCCGACAATGTTGGAAAACCTACCCTAATAAATCTTTTTGACACTCAACACAATCGAACGATTACATGGGACGATCTGCTTCGACAGACCAGTGATTGGGAAGGAACCCTCTGGGGAAAACCCGATTGGGCGGATAGACCTTCGAGCAATCCTTCAGAGTGGACAACCCGGGCGCGTAACAAACCTGGAACGTCCTATGAGTATAATGATGTACGAGTAAATGTTTTGGCTCTGGCCGCTTTGAACGTCTGGCGTCGCCCATTGCCGGGAGTGCTTAAAGAATATATAATGGATCCCATAGGCGCGTCATCAACGTGGCGATGGATTGGTTATGAAAATTCGTGGGTCGTTATCGACGGACAATTGATCCAGGCCGTAGGAGGAGGAGGCCATTGGGGAGGGGGGATGTTTATCAGTGCCCACGACATGGCTCGCTTTGGGTATCTGACGCTAAGACGCGGTAAATGGAAGAATCAACAGTTGTTATCTGATCAGTGGGTTACATGGGCCCTCACGCCAACAAAGGTCCAACCGACTTATGGATTTATGAACTGGTTTCTTAATACTGACAAGAAATATCTCCCAAGCGCTCCCGCAAATGCTTTCGTCCATATTGGCAACGGGACGAACATGATTTACGTCGACCCTACAAATGATCTGGTTGTTGTCGCACGGTGGATTGAAAATGGATCGATGGATGGGCTTATCCAGCGGGTGCTGGAATCAATTGAACGTGCTTCTAAATGAAAAGAACAGGATTGCTCCTGTTCTTTATTCAAATTTCCTGAAGGTATTTAAGTAAGCTGAATTTCTTCGCCCTCTTTGTTGAGGAATTTATACTCCATGATCGCCATGGAAGTATCTTTCACGAGGCGTACCCATCGCTTGTATTTGAAATACCAGCGCATCCGTTGTGAAATAAATCCCTGTGTGAAATAAGCATGAAGGTAGGGATGAACAGCTAATACAAGATGCTTCTCATTTTGCTTCACCAGGAGATGGTCTATATTCTTTTCGATAAGATCTGAAACAAGTATCGAGGCAGTAATTTTGCCCGTGCCATTGCAAGCGGGGCATACTTCTTTCGTAGCAATGTTCATCTGAGGTCGAACGCGCTCACGCGTGATCTGCATCAGTCCGAACTTTGAAAGTGGAAGAACGGTTGATTTTGCCTTGTCATCTGCCATCTCATCTTTCATGATCTTGAAAATGAGCTTCTTGTTATCAGGGTTCTTCATGTCAATGAAGTCGATAACGATGATCCCTCCCATATCGCGAAGGCGCAACTGACGAGCTATCTCGCGCGCAGCTTCCATGTTAACGGACAGCGCAGTCGTTTCCTGATTCTCTTCGCGGTTGGACTTGTTGCCGCTGTTTACATCGATAACGTGAAGAGCTTCGGTGTGCTCGATGATGAGGTAACCGCCGGCCCGGAGGCTAACGGTTTGTCCAAATGCAGATTTTATCTGCTTTTCAATTCCATAGTGTTCAAAGATCTTTGCTTTTCCATTATAAAGCTTTACGATCTTTTCTTTATCGGGAGCAATGGTGTGGATATAGGTCTTTACATCATCGAATATCTTCTTGTCGTCGACGTGAACGTTGTCGAAGGATTCGTTGAGCATGTCACGAAGCAATGACGACGTTTTATCAAGCTCGCCGATGATCTTTTCTGCCGGACTTGCAACTACCAGACGGGTCATTCCTTCTTCCCAGGTTTTAACCATGGTTCGAAGATCACGATCAAGTTCAGCGACATCCTTACCCTCGGCAACTGTCCGAATAATGACTCCAAAATTTTCCGGCTTGATAGATTGAATAAGGCGTAGCAGGCGCTTCCGCTCTTCACCGCTGGTGATCTTTTTGGAAACACTTACAGCATTTGCAAATGGTACCAGGACCAGGTATCGCCCGGCCAGGGATAATTCACAGGAGAGTCGAGGCCCTTTTGTTGAGATTGGCTCTTTGACAATTTGAACTGGGATCACTTGACCTTTCGACAATTGCTGGGTGATTTTCCCATGTTTGTCGATGTCCGGTTCAGAATGAAATTTGTCTAATTTCCCACCGTTGATCTTTTTCGATCGCACCAGCTTTGTAAACTTCTGGAGCGAGCTGTATTGTGGTCCAAGATCAAGGTAATGAAGGAAGGCGTCCTTGTCGTAGCCTACATCTATGAAGGCTGCGTTCAGGCCCTGGACAACTTTTTTTACTGTGCCCAGGTAAATATCGCCTACCGTGAATTTACTTCCTTCTTCTTCATTATGAAATTCTACAAGCGTCTTGTCTTTGAGAAGGGCTATACGACATCCGTCCTGAGTTGCACTAATAATTAGTTCGTTACTCAAAACTTTAAATGATTAAATTATGATGTGTACAGGCTGACGAAAGAGTCAGTAAATAACCTCGAGGTTATTTCTTCTTGTGTCTATTTTTTCTCAGACGCTTTTTGCGCTTGTGCGTTGCCATTTTGTGCTTCTTACGTTTCTTTCCGCTTGGCATAAATGATTTTTTTAATTTTTCCCTCAGTTCATCTCACCGTCTAAGCGGGATGTAAGAGAGAGGTTAAACAATTATTTTAAATCCTTCAAATAAGAATCAACCGTTGCCTGAACAGCAGGATCCTTATCCATTTGTTTCACTTTTTCGAATTGCACCCTGGCTTTTACCTCGTCACCCAGATTCATAAAGGCAATTCCCAATAACAATTGCGCCTGAGTATGAGTGGGATTTATTTTTACGAGAGTATCCAATCGCTCGACGGCTTTATCGTACTGACCAGACTGGATTGAAAGCATTCCCAGGTTGAATAGCGCTGATTCATTTTGAGGATCAACTTTTAATACCTCCATAAGCATCTTTATACCCTGCATCGGATTGCTGGTGCTTATGTACGTCATCGCCATTTTTGCTTTCACCTCGAGGTTATCCGGACTTGAATCCAATACCTTTTGGTAAAACTCCTGAGCCTTCTTTGCGAATTGGGTCTGTTTGCTTTGGTCTAAGGCCAACGTATACGCCTGGTAATACTGATCACCTGCCTTATTCCAACTTTCAGCCGTGTTAAAGAACTTCGACGCCTCCTCCGCATACCACCCGGCACTGTCAAATTTTCCAACAGACTGGTATAGGTTTGCCAAAGAGTCGGCAAAGATAGCATTTTTTTGATTTGAAGAACCCTTGCGATACTCAACTCTCAAATTTCGGATTGCAGAAGCGACGGTTTCGGGAATCGCATGGACATTGGGGGCAGGCGACGAGCCAGACTTAGACGGCTGACTCTCCGTTAGGTGATTGTCGTTATCTACGACGACCTTCGGCAATAGAAAAATCAGCCAGATTAGAGCTGCGCTGGCTACTATTAAGAGAATTCGTGTTTTGAGCATGACCGGAAGTGTGGCAATGGAGTAAAGCGTGAGCTATTCCTCACATTAAGTTACTTTACTTCAAGTTGCTTCACTTTATCGCTGTTCTTGATCTTATTCACAAAGATCTTGGCAGGCTTAAAGCTCGGAACAAAGTGTTCTTCAATCACCAAAGCCGTGTTCCGTGAAATATTGCGGGCGATCTTCTTTTTTCGCTTCTTGTTAATAAAGCTGCCGAAACCACGGATGTAAATGTTATTGCCATTTGACATGGATGATTTCACCACGCTGAAGAATGCTTCTACTGATGCAGTCACATCAGCTTTGTCAACACCGGTCTTCTCAGCGATTTCATTAATAATGTCTGCTTTCGTCACTGTATTAATATTTTTGGTCGAAAAATTAAGGAGGGCAAATTTAAATCCTGCCCTCAGATTTAAAAATGAATATTGAAAAAATCTGATAATCAGGAAGATGGACAAACGATATTTCTCTGATAAACTCGTTAAATGGTATGAGCAGAACAAGCGGGACCTCCCGTGGCGCGCCACCACCGACCCCTATAAGATCTGGTTATCCGAGATAATCCTTCAGCAAACACGCGTAAATCAGGGTTTGCCGTACTACCTGAAGTTTGTGGACAAGTATCCCAATGTCTCAGCCCTTGCGTCCGCTTCGCAACAGGAGGTTCTAAGGCTTTGGCAGGGGTTGGGCTACTATTCCCGGGCAAGAAACCTGCACGAATGTGCACAACAGGTGGTCGACAAGCATGGATCATGCTTCCCAGCCAATTATCAGGCATTAAAACAACTAAAGGGGGTTGGGGATTATACTGCTGCTGCAATTGCTTCCATTGCCTACGGGGAAAGTGTTGCGGTGGTGGACGGCAACGTATTTCGGGTGCTTTCAAGGGTGTTTGGAATAGAAGCGCCGATTGACACTTCCGCCGGAAAGAAGAAATTCACTGAATTAGCTAACGAAGTTATCGACCCAAACAAGCCTGACCTCCATAATCAGGCTCTAATGGAGTTTGGGGCCCTGCATTGCACTCCAAAAAACCCGCGTTGTGAGGAATGCATTTTTGAGTCCGGTTGCTTTGCTGCGCAGCGCGAAATGCAGGACTTATTGCCAGTCAAACTAAGATCGACGGCCGTTCGCGTCAGATACTTTTACTATTTCGTAGTTAAGAAAGGGAATTCATATCTGATGAAAAAAAGAACCGAAAAAGACATTTGGCAGGGCCTTTTTGATTTTTTTATGCTGGAAGAACCTAAACCAACAAAAATTGAGAAATTGATTGAGCGTTTCAACGCAATTAATTGTTTACAATTTCAAACGGGAGACTTTGTTATATCTGATAATTACAAGCATATATTGAGTCATCAGATCATACATGCAAAGTTTATTTTCTTGAAAGCTGTATCGAATAATTTCTTGAAAGAACCGTTTGCATTTTATACTGCAAAGAAAATTGAGGAACTTCCAAAGCCTGTATTAATAAGCAGGTTTTTGTCGGACTTTCAACTTTTATCGTAAGTCGAAGATTGGTATTTTTGTCTTTCTCGAAAAAGGGAGACGTTATTTGCAACTAAAATTTAATCATCATGTCAGGAGTAAACAAAGTAATTCTCGTGGGTCGTTTAGGAAAAGACCCCGACGTAAGAAATCTCGAGAATGGAGCAACTGTAGCTAACTTTACGCTCGCTACGTCTGAAAGCTATAAAGACAGAACCACCGGTGAAAAAAAGGAAGTTACTGAGTGGCATAATATAGTGTTGTGGAGAGGTCTGGCGGAGATTTCCCAAAAGTATCTTCGCAAAGGTGATATGGTGTATATTGAAGGAAAACTTAGAACACGTTCCTGGGAGAAGGACGGTGTGACTCGCTATACTACAGAAGTGGTTGCTGATAACATGACCATGCTGTCAACTAAAGGAGGTAGCGGTGGTGGTTCCGGATCCACATACGCGCCTGCTGAAAGCAACGCATCTGATAATTTCCGCGCAAACGCTCCGGTAGACACAAGTACGGACGACTTGCCGTTCTGATAAAATCAATTCATCATTCGTGGACGAGCCCCCCAGTTACTACTTTATCGCAAATATTACTTCACTTGGGATTCCCTATCCAATAGTTATTGGTGTCCTTGTTCTATTGGTGTTGGCTTCTGCATTGGTGTCTGTGTCTGAAATGGTCTTCTTTTC
The DNA here is from genome assembly GCA_035316905.1 of Chryseolinea sp. Taxonomy (GTDB): domain Bacteria; phylum Bacteroidota; class Bacteroidia; order Cytophagales; family Cyclobacteriaceae; genus Chryseolinea. Next base: position 7,443 of record DATHIE010000549.1, read on the forward strand.
TATTCAGCAGGAAGAAATAGATCAACTTAAAAAAAGCAAGGATCGGGATGATCAGAACATCGCATCCCTGATGGAAAAACCACAGCTGCTCCTCGGATCGATGATGCTCATTAATACGCTCGTCAAAATAACTATCATCACCACATCGGCATCTATCCTTGCTGAAGATGCGGGTCCGGGAAAAGTTTTGCTAACAATATTGTCAACGACACTATTACTGGTACTGTTTAGCGAATTTATTCCTAAGGTTTATGGGGAACACAACAAAGTGGCTTTAGCAAAAAGGCTAGCGCAATTCTGGCTCACTGTAGTTTCATTGTGTCGTCCATTATTATTTCCAATTATAAAACTTAGAAATGCCTGGAGCAAAAGATTCATTAGGGAGAGAACGACGGCTGATGAACTGACGCAGGTGCTTGAAATGGCAACGGGCGACAAACGGACATCCGAAGGTGAAAAAGAAATTCTCAGAGGTATAGTTAATTTCGGGACACTAACGGTCCGGCAAGTAATGAGAACTCGCGAAGAGATCTCGTCAATTAATATCGATTTAAACTTTCACGAGTTATTGACCTACGTTAACTCCTCCGGTTTCTCGCGGATCCCGGTTTACAAAAACTCGATCGACACCATTAAAGGTGTCCTTTATATAAAGGACTTGCTTCCTTACCTCGAATCCGGACATGATTTTAACTGGCAGGAGCTCCTGCGACCAGGACTCTTTGTTCCGGAGACAAAAAAGATCGATCTTCTTTTGAAGGACTTTCAGGAAAAAAGGGTCCATATGGCTATTGTTGTCAACGATGCTAATTCAACGATTGGGCTGGTAACGCTCGAAGATCTTATCGAAGAAATTATCGGTGAGATAAACGATGAATTTGATGAGATTGACCAACCCTTCAGAAAGATTGACGATAATACTTTTGTATTCGACGGAAGAACTACGTTCGAGGATCTTTGTAAACTGATTGAAATTGAAAGCAACACTATCAACAAAGAGTTTGACGAACGCGATTCATTGGAAAAGATCCTCCTGGAACTCAGTGATGAATTGCCACATTCGGGGGATCAGATAAACTTCGAACAATTTAGCTTCGTCATTGAATCGGTGGTTGGAAAAAAGATTAAACGCGTAAGGGTAATTGTTCATGAAGAAGTCTAGCCGCAATAAAATCAGCAACTGGTGCTTTGCGATGTCCTTGTTCTTCGGCTTCACATCCTGTCATCAGGATTATTTACCAAAACCGCTTGGTTATAACAGACTCATATTGCCAAATCACGTTTACCAGGAGTTGCCGGATTCATTGCCCTACCGCTTTGAATATTCCGAGCATTCAACCCTTCTTCGGGACACTTCCAGAATAAGAGAAAGATTTTGGATTGAAATATACTACCCTGCCATCAAGTCGAACATTCACATCACCTACAAGGTTATTCAAAATAAAAAGTTGTTGAAAGAATACTTCGATGACTCTTACACTTTAACTGCAAAACATCAGATCAAGGCATACGCGATCAACGAGGCAATTACAACAACACCCAGTGGCAAAACGGCAGTTATAGCGGAGTTGGAAGGAGATGTTCCTAGTCAATTCCAATTTACCATCACAGATTCCACCAAGAATTTCTTGAGAGGTGCGCTCTATTTTAATACTAAGGTGGCAAACGATTCACTCGCACCTGCCATTGAATACATGAAGGTGGATATGATGCACCTCATCAATACGCTGGAGTGGAAAAACAGATAGGCATCGACTAGACGCCAAGTATTTTATTGCGGTCCTTGTCTGATGATCCACCAAGTGATAATTTGCGTCCCACGAAAGATTAATTTCATGGTCAAGCAATACATTGAGAAAAATAAAGAGCGATTCCTGTCTGAATTATTCGAATGGCTTCGCATCCCATCTATTAGCGCCGATAGCAGACACAAACAGGACGTTCGAAGGGCAGCCGAGTTCCTTCGCGAAAGATTGACAAGTGCCGGAGTGGACAAAGTTGAGATTTGTGAAACAAAAGGACATCCGATCGTTTATGCTGAAAAGATAGTTGATCCATCCAAACCGACTGTATTGGTTTATGGACACTACGACGTACAGCCTGCTGACCCTCTTAATCTCTGGGACTCGCCGCCGTTTGAACCGGTGATCAAGGATGATAAGATCTATGCTCGCGGCGCTTGTGATGACAAGGGACAAGTGTACATGCACGTGAAGGCTTTCGAAACAATGATGGCGTTGAGCCTGCTATCGTGCAATGTAAAATTTATGGTAGAAGGCGAGGAGGAAGTTGGATCCGATAACCTGGGCGTTTTTGTAAAAGAAAACAAGTCAAAACTGAACGCAGACATAATTCTTATTTCAGATACCGCGTTGATTTCACTTGAACATCCATCGATCACAACAGGGCTAAGGGGATTAAGCTATATGGAAGTCGAGGTAACAGGTCCAAACCGTGATTTGCATTCAGGTGTTTACGGCGGAGCAGTTGCCAATCCAGTTAATATCCTCTGTTCAATGATTGCATCGCTCCACGATGAAAATGGCAGAGTGACGATACCAGAATTTTACGATCGCGTAGCAGACCTTAGCAAAGCAGACCGAATCGCGCTTAACAACGCGCCTTTTGATCTCAATGTATATAAACGTGAACTCGGTATTGATGAGATCGTCGGGGAAAAAGGATTTACTACCCTGGAACGTACCGGGGTGAGGCCAACGCTGGATGTAAATGGTATTTGGGGCGGTTATACCGGTGAAGGCGCAAAAACGGTTCTTCCTTCAAAGGCATCGGCAAAGATCTCAATGCGATTAGTTCCCAACCAAATTAGTGCAGAGATCACAGAGCTTTTCAAGAAGCATATCGAATCTATCGCGCCAAAATATGTGAAGGTGAAGGTAATGGCTCACCATGGCGGAGAACCTGCAGTGACAGAGACTGATTCTCCATCGTACAAGGCAGCAAGCAAAGCGTTCCAGGAGGTTTTCGGCAAAACGCCAATTCCAACTCGCGATGGAGGAAGTATTCCCATAGTAGCGCTCTTTAAAAGAGAGCTCGGCTTAGACACGGTCCTTATGGGCTTTGGGTTTGATAGCGACGCGATCCATTCACCGAATGAGCATTATGGTATTAAGAACTTTGTGCTTGGCATCGAAACCATCATTGCATTTTACAAGCATTATTCGAACTGACCTTTGTTAAAATAAACTGAGGTTCCCGCCCTTACGGAATTTGGTTAGATTCAATGCTGGCATGGACCGGTCTCTGAAGTATTTTTTCTTTGAGGACTTAAACAATTGCTGGATAACATCCGCAAAATTTCCCTCTCCGGACATTCGCCTTCCAAACTGTGAGTCGTTGACGTTGCCTCCGTGCAAGTCGGAGATCTGGTGCCAAACCTTGTCAAACCGGTCAGGAAAATTTTTACGGAGCCAGTCTTCAAAAATTTTTCCAATCGAACCGTTCAACCTCACTACAGTCATGCCCGCACTTTGGGCACCGTGTTCAGACGCCGCCTTCAATATTTGTGGGATCTCGTGATGATTTAATCCGGGAATGATCGGCGCATTCATGATTCCTACCGGTACGCCAGCTTTTGCTAAGGCCTCGACTGTTGTTAATCTTTTCTTCGCAGTTGCAGTTCTGGGCTCCATGACACTTCTGAGATTTTCATCCAGTGATGTTATAGATATATAAACGTGTACAAGGTTGTCCTTTGCAAGATCTGTGAGAAGATCGATGTCGCGAAGTACCAGGCTGTTCTTTGTGATCATGCCGACGGGATGTCGATAATTTGCGAAAACCTTTAGAATGCCACGCGTTATTTCCATCTTTCTTTCAATGGGTTGATAACAGTCTGTGTTCCCACTTACACTGATAGGCACGGGACTCCAATCGGGATGCAGGATAAATTTTTCAAGCAAGGTCGGTGCATTCTTCTTCACAATTATTTTTGACTCGAAGTCAAGCCCTGCGTTGAAACCCCAGTACTCGTGGGTATTGCGGGCATAACAATAAATGCAACCATGTTCGCAGCCCTGATACGGATTGATTGAATACATCATCCCCAGGTCTGGGCTCGTGACCTTGTTCACTACTTTTTGCGGCGTCTCGTAAAATATCTGCGTAGCTGGTGACGAAAATAATGGCTCATCCAAACCTTCAGGATGGTCCGTCACATATCGCTCTTTAAGGAATTTGTTTTCCGTCTTTATCTGAGCTCCCCGACCCTTGAAATATTCCTCCTCCATAACTAATTGTGTTAGTTGCTCAACTAACAATATTAGTACTAAAAATGTCCTTGTCCAATTTAAAAAGCAATATTTTTGACCATACTTTAAGAATTTGCTAACCTATTCCGACACACCAGTACAGGAAATTCAAAACCAGATAATTTCCAATGCAGAGGTAAGACTCTATATAAAAAGAGAGGACCTCAACCATCCTTTAGTTTCAGGGAATAAATGGTGGAAGCTTAAATACAATTTGGCGGAGGCAATAGCGCAAGGAAAAGACACACTCCTGACATTCGGTGGTGCATACTCAAACCATATCTACGCCACAGCCGCCGCTGCACAGGAGATGCGACTCAAAGCAGTTGGTATAATCAGAGGAGAAGAGAAGCATTCCGTGAATCAGGTGATTCAATTTGCCAGAGATGCCGGAATGAAACTGCATTTTGTCTCGCGCGAATTTTACCGGCAAAAAACTGAGGATGGCTTTTTTCAAAAGCTTCAACAGGACTTCGGCAACTTTTACCTTATACCGGAGGGCGGTAGCAATGACTTCGCAGTACAAGGAGTCCAGGAATTTGCCGAACAACTTGCCGGCAAGTTTGACTACGTCTGTTGCCCGGTAGGAACAGGAGGAACGCTAGCCGGCTTGATAAACGGATTTAAGGGTTCAGGAACTATCGTAGGGATTTCTGTATTAAAGGATGGATCATTCCTTAACGACGAAGTCCGCAGATTCGGGGCCCGTTACGACAACTGGACGATTCAAACGCAATATGATTTCGGTGGGTACGCCAAATCAACGCCATGGCTATCCTCATTTATGGAAGACTTTCACAAGATGTACGGCACACCCATTGAAACTGTCTATTCCGGAAAAATGATGGCTGGCGTTTTCGACCTTCTCAGCAAGGGTTTCTTTGAGCGAGGATCAAGCATCTTATTGATTCACACCGGCGGAATTCATTAGGAAATTCAATGAAACTTAAACTCTTGGTGTACTTCCCACACCTTCCCAGTGTGCTTCAACAGTGTTAATTTATCGGCCATAAACTCCGCCTGGAAATCCTTCATTTTAAACTCTTCCCAAGCCCGCTGATAATTTGGTTTCTTGAGGTCCCGGAAGGCAACCGTGAGATGTGGGTGAAACGGCAACTCCTTATAATTCGAATTAAAAAGATTAAGTACCCTTTTGCTGTAACGCTGTAAATTTTTCTGGAGCGCTTCCAATTCCCGGCTCATCACCACATTGATAAAGATGACTCGGGGCGGGAACGACGAGAAATTGTCGAGTTTGATGGAAATTGGATGGATGCCCTGTGAGAACTTGTCCAGTTTTGCAGCCAACTCATTTTCATCCTTTTCTTTCCACCGGAAAGGCATATGCAATGTGATGTGTGGAGGGGAATTCAATGAGGCCTTACTATTATAATGTGTCTTAAAATACTCCTTTTGTTCTAGCGCCTCATCATAAATAGGGGTTGGGGGAACGATAGCTATAAAGTACAGTTTTTCCTTAGACTCATTTGTTTTCTTGGGAGATGTAGGGGAGCGCATACGATCCATAAAGATACGAAGTCGCCCCAAAGACACCAGTTTCTGTTGCATGCGACTTCGATAGACGAAGGTAGAATTTCCTGTCTTTTCCTATTTTTGCGGCAAACCAAAACGTCACATGAACTACCGCATTGAAAAGGACACTATGGGCGAAGTGAAAGTGCCCTCAGACAAATACTGGGGCGCACAGACTGAACGCTCAAGAAACAACTTCAAGATTGGTCCGGAGGCCAGCATGCCTAAAGAAATCATCTACGCATTTGCTTATCTCAAGAAAGCTGCGGCTATGGCAAATCACGAGTTGGGTGTCCTGACGAACGAGAAAAAGGAACTCGTATCAAAAGTCTGTGATGAGATCTTGTCGGGTAAGCTCGACAGTGAATTTCCATTGGTTATTTGGCAGACTGGCTCCGGCACTCAGAGTAACATGAATGTCAATGAGGTCATTGCTTACCGCGCTCATGTTCTAAGCGGCGGCAAACTAGATGATGAAAAGAAGGTCCTCCATCCCAATGATGATGTAAACAAATCACAATCATCAAACGACACCTTTCCTACCGCAATGCACATAGCCGCTTACAAGCTGGCTACTGAGAATACCATTCCGGGGATGCTTAAACTCCGCGGGACTCTGGCAAAGAAGTCGCAGGAGTTCAAAAATATCGTCAAGACGGGTCGAACACATTTTATGGATGCCACACCCCTTACTTTAGGCCAGGAGTTTTCAGGG
>DATHIE010000550.1:0-5422 GCA_035316905.1 Chryseolinea sp.
TTTTGTCATGCTGATATTGGTTTATTTTTTTATGTCAGACTCCCTTGACTATCTCGTACGGAAACAACCGGGTAACGCATTGAACAAAATAAATGCCCTGCTACAAAAAATGAATCGCGAAACGGTAGCCGTCCTACCTGAAAAGCCTGAAGTGAAAGCAATAGCTAGCCCGTTGTTACTGTTTAACGACGAGTACAGGGACTCGACCATAAAATCATGGGGAGCTCTTTTCTTTAGCTTCATTTCTTTATATACGTTGATGAGTTGGGTGCCCACCATTGCAGCAGACTCGGGATTATCATTGGATGTCGCGATTTATGTTGGAATATCATTAAATGCAGGAGCCGCGTTAGGTTCGTCTTTAGTAGGCGCGATTGGAAGCAAATTCGGCCTACGACAAACCGTATTTGTTTTTATGATCTGCGCGTTTGCCGTTATGCTTTTGTACGGCAACGTTTCATGGTCAACACTAATGTTGCTCATTCTAATTTTTCTGATCGGCGTTTTTGTGCAAGGAGGATTTAATGGATTGTTTCCCACATTGTCCCGCATCTATCACACAGATATTCGTGCAACAGGCATAGGATACGGGTTTGGAATCGGACGTCTTGGTGCTATTATTGGTCCTGCTCTCTTTGGCTTGCTTGCTGATAGAGGACTCACTACCGCACAGTTATTTAGCTTGTTCTCGCTTCCAGTATTGATCTCAGGGTTTTGCGTATTGGGCATAAAATCCAGCAATCTTGTTGTGAAGAAAGGGTATAATCTTACATCGCCTTGAAATACTGACGGCCGTTCAGCACCTTTGTGGCAACGTTTAGATTAAGCTGATGCCGTTATTCTTCATTCCTGACAACTCGCAAAAGGGAATTCACTGGACTTTCAATTTTCCAAAGGTCATTGGCGTTGCCGTTGTATTGGCATTTGTCTCTATTGGGCTAAGAGCACAGCAATGTACTCTACCAAGCCGCATCTTTCTGCCCACGGCCGACGAGGTTATGTTTGAACAGTTCGGCCAGGCGATTGACGTTGACGACCAGTATATGGTAGCTGGATTGTGGGAAAACAGTAGTCATCAGCCGTTGGCTGGGCGCGCTTTCGTTTACAAGCTTGACAACGATAATAAATGGACCAAGATCGCCGAGCTCACGCCCTCAGATCCGATAAAATGGGGGAATTTTGGAACCAGGGTCGCGATACAGGGAAATTCAATAGTCATTTATGCCACGGACTACAACAATGAAGGAATGTGGCGCGGAAAACTTTATGTGTTCGAGAAAGATGATGGACAAGAATGGGTGTCTGGTACCGAGGATTATGTCATCATCAAACCATTTGGAGCAATATTGGACAGGACTGGCTATGGAGAATTCGAGCTCTATGAAAACCAATTAATCACAATCGGGTTCGAGCACAGTAAACCATACATAGAGGTATACACCAAATCCGGCGGCATCTTTACGTTGTCACAATCCATTGAGACACCTAAAAGTTTCAGCGGTTACGATAACTATGAATGGCACCTTGCAGTGGGCGATAATTTTTTAGCCATTTCTTCCGAACAACATGAACTCGCTGACAGATCAAATGGCGTTGCTTATGTTTATCCAAAGAATGTGGCCTATACCACAACGCCTGTGGTACTGAAATCCTCTGAACAAACGCCGACAAGCCACCGTGGATTCGGCCTTTCCATAGCCGCATACGAGTCAACCTTGGTCATCAGTGGTATAAAACCACACAACGAAACCTTCAACCAATCAATATACATCTTCGAACGGCCGGCTAGCGGGTGGGTTAACGCATCGCAGCCGTACATGCTTGAATCTTCAGGCTATGTTTATTACGATACACAACTGGAAGCAAATGAAAATTATATTTTTTCAAATAGCGCCGACTACAAATCAATAGTTGGATTCAAAAAACCGGCAAGCGGATGGTCTTCTGCCGCGACACGTTTTATTCTTGACGATATGAACGGAGAAGGATCTCTCGTCGGTGCTCAGATAAAAGCGACTGATAATCATCTTGTGATCGGCTGCGGCTCCAGATTTCTTTTTAATGGAATTCCTGAAGAATCCCTTGTCGATTATTATTCGTCCACAGGCCACTTTGAAACGGTGGGTCAATACCAACAAAAGATCCTTGAAACAACTATAAACGCAACATTTGATTTCTTTGGAGAAAGCTTCAGTGTCTATAATGATCAGCTCGCTATTACCGCAAGCGGTGATGATGCAGCAGCAGTAGATGCCGGAGTCGTTTACATATTCGACACCCAAAACCAAAGTACAGTTCCCGATCAGAAGATATACAACCCTGAGAACGAGAACTACACAGGTTTTGGTCAAAGTATTGCCATGGGAGAAGGGGTGATGTTCATAGGAGCACCATTCAAGGACACCGTGGGTAGCGATGGAGTGGTGAAGCATTACAACATCGGAAAAGTTTATATATACCGCCAGACCTCCAGTGGCTGGAAATATTCCTCACAGATCATTGCGCCATCTATCCAATCCGAAACCACCTTTGGACAGCAAGTAGTGTGGAGTCCGGGTTATTGCGCGGTAACTGAGTTCTACACAGGAAGTTCTGAAAGCGTTGGAAGGGTTCATATCTATAAGGAGAATACGTCAAATGGTAAATTCGAATACATTGCAACACTTGACCCCGAGACCCACCTGCGCTCCGACTATTTTGGTCAATCCATGGTCATGACGGATTCAATGATGGTAATCGGAACGGGTAACTTCGCGCCCAACGCCAGTTATCGCACGAGTGTATATATTTTTAAAAAGAAAGGTGAGTGGAAGAATGCCACTGAAGACGCCAGGCTGAGAGCATCTGATAGTGGCTGGAGCGACCGCTTTGGAAGAAGTGTTTCTATGTATGGTGACTACATCGTGGTGGGTGCTCCGTATTCGCCTGGTTTCGATAACCGTCCTATTCCCAGAAGTTATATTATTCCTGGCGCAGTCTACATATTCAAAAAACCTGCGGGTGGTTGGAAAGGAGTATTGACCGAAACGGCAAAGCTCACGCCCAGTGATCCGATGGAGTTCGGCACATTCGGTACGAGCGTCGCCATCGATCACAATGATATTTTTATCGGCTCGCCGAACGTATACGCACAATACAATGTCACCGACAAGTTCGTGGACACGGACAACTCTCTGTTCCCTGGCAAAGTGTATCATTTTAAGAAGCCGGCAGGAGGGTGGACCACAACCAACCAGGAAACTCGCCAGATCTATTCCTTTGAGCCGGAAAAAATTGACGGTTATGGCGCGTCTTTATTTGTATCCAATCGTTACCTATACGTCGGCGCTATGCTGGACGATACGCAATCGGGATTCAGTACAGGAAGCGTTCAGACCATGATGCAGTTGCCGATCATCGATGAGCCGCCCCTGTTATGCTCGGATCAGCCCGCAGTGAAACTTCTTGGATTTCCGAAGAACTACGGCCATTGGTCCGGTCGTGGAATCGATGCCTCCGGGACGTTTAGCCCTGAAGTTGCAGGGCCAGGGATCCATACGATAAGTTATGAGCGCTCGGGTTGCACGACCTCTGTACAGGTTGAAGTGATGGCAAGTCTGATGACCATCACCGAAAAATCCGATGACATTCAAACGAAGTGTACTGGTAAGAGTATACCGATCACCTTCGATTCAAGTGAAGATCCAACCAACTACAGTTGGTACTTTAAAGAGACGCTGGATGGACAGCTTTCTAAGATCGACTCATTAAAGGAAACAATTACAGCCCCTAAACCAGGCTATTATGAAGTAAGAGTGAAGCGGGAAATTTGTCCGATGCGAACCTATACTTTCAGTGTATTAGATGAGGATCCGGTGCCGATTGAGTTCGATCCGTTGTCATCGGTTTGCGATGACAACGAAATGCAACTTTCTGCTACGCCAAGCGAGGGCCAATGGACTGGGCCTGGAATCTCTTCAAATGGGAATTTCAAGCCTACAGGTTTGCAAGACGGTAGTTACAAAGAGCTATATAACATTGTTACTTCAATAGGATGTCATTGGAAAGATTCTATAATTGTCATCGTCGACAAACTAGTACAACCTGGAATCCAATACAACGGTGAGGATATTTGTGGCGACAAACCCGCATTGCTCCAGCTTACAAATGTTGATAACCGTACATCCATCAAATGGTTTGACACCCATGGAAGCGAAATAAACGGACAGAATGGACTTTCGTTAGCCGTACTTAAGGCTGGTGAGTACTACTCAGAAGTCACTAAAAGCACATGTAGCTTGAATACGGCCTTGGTAAAAGTAAACGCCGTCGTCGACAGTCTTTTTGTACCAAACGTCTTCACCGCTAACAATGACGCCGTCAATGACTATTTCGAAGTCGTATCAGAAGGAATCGATGATTTTCATATCTATCTCCTTAACCGATACGGCCAGGTCATATTCGAGACCACAGATCCGACTTTTAAGTGGAACGCTGAAAACGTTCCTTCCGGCGTGTACTATTGGAAAATCTCATACGTGACCTGCTCGAACGTGGGCAAAGAGGAAAAAGGCTGGGTGAATGTAATTAAGTAGCGACTCGCGTAACTAGTTACACGATCCGATGTGTAGGTCGGGGAAAACCCGGTTTAAATGCTGAATGCTTTTCAGTAACAACGCTACATGATTCTGAAGTTTGCACGCCCTCAAGCACATTGTCAATTAGGACCTGTAACGTAACCGGATCTGTTTGAATCCTTGCATTGATAAGCATCTTAACCCACTGAATATTTTCTTGCGGGATCTTAATGTCTGCACTGATACTGGCCGTTGTAAAACTGATCTTCTCATGCCATCTATCGGTCTCCACAAAAAACTTCAGGTGGCCAATGGTAAGCTGTCGTTGTGTTAATTGATTAAAAATGGATCGGATGATCTGGCGCGTTGCAAATCCGCCATTTCCGAGAGGCGAGTGAATGACAATGCTTTTATCCAGCCACGCTAGTTGAGCTTCACCATTTCCATATACGTCGTAATCGATCATAAGAGAATCCCTGTCTACACGAGAAGCAAATTCATCCAACGTATCGAGCCACGAGACAATGTCTTCGTGCTTATGTGAATTTTGATAAACAATTTTTTTTCGCGGATAGTCCTCGCGAATTACATTTTCAGCAACTGCCAGCTGATCCTTCGTTATGAGGTCAACTTTGCTAAGGACTATCAGGTCGGCTTCCTCAAGTTGCTTTTTGTAAATATATCGAACAGACTCTTCAAGGAAAGACGCCCGTCCCTCAATGAAAGAGGTAAGCATATCAACATCAGCAAAAACAGCAACGACAACACTGATATCAGACTTGTAATGCAGGAGCGGTTTTGCAACAGTTGCAACTATGTCGGTACACGATCCGACTGATTCGGCAAAAACGAAGTCCGGCTGATTT
>DATHIE010000551.1:0-3481 GCA_035316905.1 Chryseolinea sp.
TCTCCCGCAATTTAATGAGCTAACCAATAAACATCTGCATTTTACTCCTGGTCTCAATCCGATCCTGTCGATTGCGGGCATTGTGTTGTGTACGGGAATTGTTTCAGGCTGCTATCCTGCGTTTTACTTATCGGGGTTTGATCCGGCAAAGGTCTTGAAAGGAAAGCTGAGCACCGCTTTTGGCGAGCTCTGGATACGAAAAGGGTTGGTCATCACTCAATTTACACTTTCTATTGTTTTCATTGTTGCCTTTTTTATTGTCAACAAACAGATTGAATTTACGCAAACAAAAAATCTGGGCTACGAAAAGGATAATGTCCTGATATTCCAACGGCAGGGGAGGATCAACGGGGATAGCCATGAAGCTTTCATGTCAGCGCTTAAGAGTATACCTGGAGTGGTGAATGCGTCCTGTATGTTTGGAAGTATCCTGAATAGGGACCTTGCTCTGCACAGTGGTTTTTCATGGGAGGGGCAGCCACCGGGGGTAAAGGAAATGCAATTTCCAAGCCCGGGAATAAGTCATGATTTTATCGAAACATTGAATATTGAAATTAAGGAGGGGCGTACATTTTCAAACACGTATGCAGAGGAAGAAACGAAGATCGTTGTCAATGAGGCTGCTGTTAAGATGATGGGGTTTCCAGATCCTGTGGGCAGAATAATTCACTACGGAAGGAACGAAAAACAGATCATTGGTGTTGTCAAAGATTTTCAGTATGGATCGCTTCATGATCAGATAAGCCCTGTATTTTTTATGTATTTTTCAAAGGGTGGCGATGTGATGGTAAAAGTCCAGGCGGGATCGGAAAAAATCACCATCGAAAGACTCGGAGAAGTCTATGGTAAATTTCATCCGGGATATCCTTTTGAGTTCACATTTCTGGACACTGGTTACCGGCAGCTCTATGATTCAGAAAACAAAGTTGCCGTTTTATCAAAATACTTTGCTGTCATCGCGATCATCATTTCATGCTTGGGTCTGTTTGGACTTGCTGCATTTACTGCCCAAAGAAGGCAGAAGGAGATTGGTATCCGAAAGACCTTAGGGGCAACGGAAGCAGGCATTGTGCGTCTTTTATCAACAGATTTCACGAAGATGATTTTGATCGCGATTGCCATTGCCCTTCCTGTCAGTTATTTCACTGCGTTGACGTGGCTGGAAAATTTCGCCTACCGCATTGAGCTGGAGTGGTGGCTTTTTGTGGGAGCTGGTGTTTCAGCCTTATTGATCGCGTGGATCACTATAGGAATGCAGACTATAAAAGCTGCACACACTAACCCCGCTGAATGCATTCGTAATGAATGAGGGAAAACTCATCGATACTTACGATCAGATCTCAATAAGCTGAGGCTGGTGAACAGCACGGCTCACTTCGCGCTCTTTACTAACGCTCTATTTACTAATAACAAGTAGTTGAAGTAGCTATTTTCCGAGACAAAGTCGTCTTAAGACTGATCGACAAAACGTTGGAAATGTCTCGCGACTGAATTGCGACAGGGAATAGACTCCGATTCAAACCTGAAAAGAGGGCATTCAACAAGAAAATTCCTTAGCTCGGAACACTTGTCCCCGGCTTGAAAATGGATCAATTCCTTGCTTGCAGTACATTTGCCATTTGTATGACTGATTCAAGGCAGGGAAAGATAAGTTTTAAACAGGCGATATATCTCGCGCTGACCGTGCTATGTATCTATTATCCCATTACCATTTATTACAATATTCCGATAGGACACTGGAAGAATGTACAGTTTCTTGTGTTCCCCGCGATTGTGAACTTCATATTTTATGCTTTGCTTATTATAGCCATTGATCGCATTATTGACGCTTCCGAAAAACTCGTAGGGCCGGGCATACTTGAACTGCGGATCAAAACAATTGCGTTGTCCATTGTTGTTGCCGTTGTGGCAGTGTTATTATCACAACTTCTCTTCAAGCTCAATGTCAGGTTTTGGTCAATATTGACCGAGCCTATGAGTCAGGGGGAAGTTCGCAGGCCTGGTAGCGGGCCGCCTCAATTTGTTTGGTGGAATGCCTTGAGACGAACAAATAACGGTCTGACTATCGTCATTTCCATTTCCATTTTTTATCTGATTCTGAATCGCAAGTCGCATTTCAGAATGCGTTATATGGAAATTCAGACGGAGCAACTTATGAAGGAGAATGCCTTGGCCCAATTTGAAGCATTGAAGAATCAGGTTAGCCCGCACTTTCTTTTCAACAGCCTGAGCATATTATCATCTCTCGTTCATGTTGATGCGAACCTTTCAGAAAAATTCATCGATCAACTTTCCAAAGCATACCGCTATATTCTTGAGCAGAAGGATAACGACACTGTTTCTTTAAAAACTGAGTTGGACTTCCTTTACTCTTACGCATTCCTGCTTAAGATCAGGTTTGAAAACAAGTTTGATTTGAAAATATCCATAACTGATAAGGAAGCTGAAAAATATCATATTGCTCCATTGACCTTGCAACTTCTGATCGAGAATTGTATTAAGCATAATCGTATGTCGCAAAAGGAACCTTTGATTGTCACGATTTTGATTAAAGATGATTACCTGGTCGTTATAAACCCCATTAGACCCAGAAGCGAGCTTGAAAGAATCGCATCAACAAAGATCGGTTTAGCAAATATTAAAAATCGATATCAACTTCTTACTAAAAGTCCTGTACAAATTGGGCAGAACGAGGAGTTGTTTACGGTAAAAATTCCGCTACTATGAATGTCGTAGTTATCGAAGATGAGCGGTTGACAGCTCAACGTCTGATTTCGCTCCTAAAAAAGTACGATGCTTCAATCAATGTGCTTACTCAAATTTCTTCCGTAGCAGAAGCGATATCCTGGTTCAAAACTAATCCGATTAATTCCGTTGATCTTATCTTCATGGACATTCACCTTGAAGACGGCGATAGTTTTCAAATCATCAGCCAATTGAACCTATTGACCCCGATAGTCTTTACAACAGCTTTCGATGACTACATGATAAAAGCTTTTAAGGTTAACAGCATAGACTACCTGCTTAAGCCGGTTAACTACGAGGAACTTGCCGCTGCTCTCAATAAATTCCGGTCATTGCGATCTAACAATGAATTGCAATCGGGATCAATGCAAGTAGATTTTAAGGCATTGATCAAACAGTTAAGCCAACAAAGCAATCCGCAGTTCAAGGACAGATTCATGATAACTGTCGGAACCAGGATCAGGTCGATCAAGACTGAAAGTATCGCCTATTTTTATCTGGAGGAAAAAACGGTTTTGGTTGTTACAAATGATGGTACAACTCTTCCGATTGATTACAGTCTTGATAAGCTCAAGCAGATCATTGATCCCAAACAGTTCTTTCGCGTCAGCCGACAATTCATTGTGTCGCTGAATTCGATTCAAATGGTGCGCACGATTTCGGCAGGAAAACTTAAACTGGACTTGATTCCAAAAACAAAGCAGGAAGTTGTTGTAAGCGGAGATAGGGTTTCTGA
>DATHIE010000552.1:0-7316 GCA_035316905.1 Chryseolinea sp.
TCTCGAAATATTCGCTGATTCAAATCTTCCATCTCCATCTTCAAAGCCGATAGCAACATCTGCACTTTTCGCCGCTTCAATAAGATCATGGCGCGCTACCGCAAGAGGGGAACCACTCAGCTCCTCATCACCACTCATAACGATAATTATATTCATGTCCTTGAGGGCATCGGCGTCCTTCAACGCCTGTAGCGCCTGAACAATGATAACGTTACCTCCTTTCATGTCGCCAACGCCTGGGCCATGAACAGTAGAATCGTTCACCCACTTAAACGTTTGGAAAGGACTCGACAATTCAAACACTGTGTCAAGGTGCCCAATAAGCAGTATGGTCTTCCCGGTAGGCTTACCTTTGTGTTCAGCAATTAAGTGGCCCGCGCGATTGAACGGACGGCCATCTACCCAAGTCGTGGTAAATCCCAGTGCGTCAAATCGCGATTTAAATACCTGTCCGACTTTGTGAACTCCGTCAAAGTTCATGGAGCCACTGTTAATGTTTACAACTTCCTCCCACAGCTTCATTGCTGTTGGGTTATATGCGTCAACGCTTTTTGCGACCTTTTTCTCTAGTTTTGTGAGTTGGGCATGAGCGGGTAGCATCTCTATCGCCATGTTGGATAACAGCACACCGAGAAAAAGAACGAGGCATTTATACTTAATTAATCGTTGGATCGTCATATTAATAGTGATATATGGCATCAAATTAGGACACCAAGCTTGATTTTCAAACGCATGCATGCGTTAACGCTGTAATGAGGTACGAGTGCCTCCTAGTGCATGTGGGGGCAATTTATCGAAGGATGTTGCTCTTTTTCAGTTGGTTTGATATTTGTCTTGTATTTTTGCATTACCATTTTTTGAACTTTTGAGACTCTTCAAGAAAATACTTTTTTATGTCGCCCTCGCTGGCGCGGTCCTGGTGATTTCGCTTACCCTTTCCATATTCCTTTTTAAGGACAAGATCATCAATCAGTTTATCCGGGAAGCCAATAAACAATTAAATACTCCTGTAAAGGTCGGAAAGATGGAGGTATCTCTTTGGATGAGTTTCCCGAGTGTTTCTATCGTAATGAAGGATGTGTATGTCGAAGACAGTCATCCTGGCCAATATCCCCTGTTAACTGCGGGCGAAATTTCATTCCAACTCAGCCTTATGGATGTCTGGCGTGAACAGTATATCATTCAGGGCCTCAGAATTACGGATAGCGAAACATTTCTGAAGATCACGTCCAAAGGCGAAAACAACTATACAATCGCCAAGGATAACGGAAAAAAAGGAGGAGGGTCTGTAAGCTTTGAACTGCAACAGGTTTCCCTGCAAAACACCAAAGTCAATTACAGTGATCAGCAAGCTGAACAACAACATACGTTCAAAAGCAGCAATCTTATCGCATCGATTCAGACAGTCAACGACATCTACAACATCGAAGCTTCCGGCGAGCTTACTACGGAGAAAATAAACGTGAATAATAAATCTTTCCTGGCTGGAAAATCATTTCAGATCGAAAGCGAGCTCATCTATGATGATGTTAAAAAGATACTTACCATTAAACCTTCGTTGTTAAATCTTAACGGCGCAGGGTTTACAGTAAGCGGCGATTATAAATGGAAAGAAAAAAATCTTATTGATATCTCCACTGCTGGCAAGGATACAGATATCCAGACACTTTTGTCATTTCTACCGGAATCCATACGAAAGAATCTTGAAAAATATCAAAGCACAGGCGATGTTTACTTCAACTCAAAACTTAAGGGAGAAATAAGTTCAAAACGAAGCCCGTCGTTGTCCATCGAATTCGGTTTCAACAACATTACAGTCTTTCATCCAGAATACAAATCGCGCATCGAACGCGCCAGCCTTACAGGATCTTTCGCATCGAGCGAAATGATGGATGGTTCAGCCGGAGTGTTGGTCTTGAAGAATATAAATGGAACGCTGAACAGCGAACCGTTTGCTGCTAATCTTATTATCCAGGACTTTACTAACCCGGATGTGATATGCGATTTCAAGGGACGAGTTGATGCCGGCGCATTATTGGGATTCTATCCCATTGAGAATATTTCAAATGTATCGGGCGCCTTACTTGCTGATGTTTCCTTCAAGGGAAGAATTGAGCTTTTGAAAAAAAGAACAACCGCGCAAAAGGCCTCGACGCAGGGTACAGTCGACCTTCAAAACATTGCATTTAACTACGGTCCTGATAAGATCCCGTTGCAAAACCTGCAGGGAAACCTGCAGTTCAGCAACAACGACCTCGCGTTGAGCAATGTCTCGGGAAAACTGGGAAACAGTGACTTTACCTTCAATGGTTTTTTCAAGAACATTATTACTTTCCTGTTGTTTGAGAACCAGCCGATCGGAATTGAAACCGACCTGAAGTCAAATTACCTTGATGTCGATCAGCTCTTTGCTATCGGGTTCGGCAAAGCAGCGGCTGGAAAAGACCAGGGCTATGAGTTTAGCATCTCCCGCAACATAAATCTCAACTTCAATTGCGACGTAAAGGAACTTAACTATAAACGGTTTCACGCAAACAATCTCAAAGGCGACGTGCTGGTAAAAAATGAAATGGCAGTGTCGCGCAACATTACTTTCGATGCCATGGGAGGAGACATGACCTTCTCTGGCATTGTCGACGCAAAAAATAAGAAAGCAATTGACGTCGTCAGCTCCTTCAAGTTGAACGCAATTTACATTGATAGCATTTTTTACGTCTTTGAAAATTTCAATCAGGATTTTATTCAGGACAAACACCTCAAGGGGCAAACATCAGCTACGGTAAATCTTGAACTGGTGTTGAACCCCAACCTTAAATTATTCCAGGAAACTCTTGTCGGCGACATCAGTGCGACGATTAAGAACGGAGAACTGAATAATTTCGAGCCGATGAAAAAACTTAACCGCTATTTGAATGATGAAGGGCTGAGCAGGCTGCGTTTTTCCGACCTTAAAAATGACATACATATTGAAAATAAGACCATCTACATTCCGCAAATGGAAGTTCGTACCAACGTGACCAGCCTAAAAATCACCGGCACACACACCTTCGACCAACGGATTGACTACCACATAATCGCTCCCTTACGCAACAACAAGAATGTTAACCTCACCGAAGCAAAGGAAGCACTAGAGGAAGATGGTTCAGGCCAGTCAAAACTCCTTTTAAAAATCACAGGCACAACAGATGACTACCGTGTCAGCTATGATACCGAGGCTGTGCGTAAAAAAATTGCTGTCGATCTTAAGAACGAAGTAAAAGAGCTGAGAGAGGTCTTCAAGAATAAAGGCACCAAAAAGCAAAAGGAGCTGGAGTTAGAAGAAGATGAATACTTCGACTGGGACGACAACCAACCTTAGTTAGATCTCCCGCAGATCGTCGCGGATTTAAATACCGGAGAAAAAGTTTTCAGCGTAAATCTGCGTGCGCTAGATCAGCGAATTCTGCTTGCCCGCTGTAGCGCTTCGCGAAAGCTGGCGGGAAAAGATGAGTTAAGAAATCGCTTCTTTCAGAAAATCATTCAAAGGTTTCGATGATTTCAACACCTGCACCAGGTTCTTTCGAAAATTCTTAGAAGTTACTTCTGTATCCTTGAACGAGTGCGTAACGATATAACTCTTTAATTTAAGCCATTCTACATGGGGGTGATCTTTAGCGTATCCTTTCGGCGCTGTTTTCAATTTGTCCTCATCCCAGAAGTTCTTGTAGTTTGCTTTAAACTTTTTTTCATTGAAGATCTTCTTCAGTTGATCGCCGTTGTAGTCAATCTCCTGTCTGATCTTGGAAAGATTCTCGGGAACAGGCTGAAACAATCCTGCTGCGACGAAACTTTCGCCGTTAGGTTGAATATGAAAATAGTACCCAGGTGTACCCATCCCCTTGCCCTCGGCTGAAAAACCAGCGCTAAAATTCTTCTTATATGGGGTCTTGTCTTTGCTAAATCGAACGTCGCGGTAGATTCGAAAGATCAACTTCTTTGGAATGAGTCCTGCCAGTGAGCTGTCGAAATGGACCATATCATCCAGCAAAACTGAAACGAATCCCTCAAACTCGTCTTTGCATTCAGTAAATCTTGATTTATTCTTTTCGAACCATTCCCGGTTGTTGTTCTTACTGAGATCCTTCAAAAATTTTAAAGCCTTTTCAAAGTTCATAACAAATCATATTTGCTTTAGGTTATCATAAAAACTCCACTACCGTCTCTAATCCAATTCCCCTCGATGCCTTAACAAGAATGATCGAATCTTTGATTGGATTCTTTTTTAATCCTGCAATAAGTTCTTCTTTCGTCTCAAACAACAACGCTGGCGCGTACTCTTCCTTCGCAAACTTCATAAGGCGTCCGCAGAGGATCACCTTTTCGAACTGATAGCTGCGGAGCAATTTTCCAATTCCACGATGTTCAGCCTCGGCCTCTTCCTCCAACTCGAACATATCGCCCAGAATTAATGTCTTGTGGTTTCCTTTGATAGCCGCCACATTTTCAATGGCTACTTTCATGGAACTTGGATTAGCATTGTACGCGTCGAGTATAATCGTATTGCCGTCCTTTTTCACCAGCTGTGACCTCATGTTGCTCGGTTGGTATTCTCCGATGGCACAATTGGAAAGACTAGCGTCCACCTCAAAATACTTCCCTATGCATAACGCCGCTGCGATGTTTTCAAAATTATATGTCCCGATAAGATTCATTTGAATTATGTCGCCGTTTTCAGCTTTAACTTTTACGAACGGATCGGCATCGACCAATTCGCAGTGATAGTAGTCGTCCTTTGATGGATAGAAGATCGGATCCTTAAATCGTTTTGACATGTTTGAAAGGATCTCACTGCGCGAGTTGATAAATGCTACGCCACCTTTAGTTATCAGATGTTGATACAGTTCCGATTTTGCCCTGACGATGTTTTCAAATCCTCCAAATGTTCCAATGTGCGCTTTGCCAATGTTAGTTATAAGACCATGCGTGGGATCTGCGATAGAACATAACAACGCGATTTCGCCAAGGTGATTCGCACCCATCTCCACTACGGCTATCTCAATTGAATTGTCGATGGCTAATAACGTAAGCGGTACACCGATGTGATTATTCAGATTGCCAAGCGTAGCGTATGTTTTGTATTTCGTCGCAAGAACAGCATTAAGAAGTTCTTTGCTGGTAGTCTTGCCATTTGATCCTGTTAGTCCTATTACCGGAATAGACAATTGTTGCCGATGGTGCGTGGCAAGCTTTTGCAAAGTATCGAGAACATCTGCCACGACGATACACCTGTTGCTTGTCGCATATTTTTCTTCATCGATCACCGCGTAGCTGGCCCCTTTCTCCAATGCCTGTGCGGCAAATTCGTTTGCATTAAATTTATCTCCCTTTAATGCAAAGAAGATGGAGCCTGGAAGGATCTTCCGAGTATCCGTCGAGACGGTTCGGGATTCCAGATAGTATTTATATAACTGTTCAATTTCCATGGATTAAATCTGATTGTCCCATTGCCGTCCGTCCGATAACAATAGGGATTGTAAAGTTCGAAAAGTATCTTGCAGGCAAGATAACAGGTGACTATGGGCGGACGTTAATAGAAAAGAAATATTTTTTGATGTTAAGACCTTTACTGTTTTTGTTCCTTTTCGTCCCGCTGGACTTGCTCGCCCAGTTTAGCTATGTCATTGATCAGAACATCCCTGTTAAGAATCAGATAGGCGAAGAACTTCTCATGCCATGGGCAGGGGGACTGAATGCCGCTCATTACAATCTAATGGATTTGAACGGAGATGGACAGGATGACCTCGTAATCTTCGACAGAACAGCCGATAAGGTGATTACATTCCTGGTTGAGGAAAATCAATATCATTATGCACCTGAATATCAAAACTATTTCCCGTCTGATCTAACGAATTGGCTCTTGCTTCGGGACTTCAACTGCGATGGAAAAAAGGACATCTTTACCGGAAACAGTCTGGGCATCAAAGTTTACACTAATGTGACGGATCCCGGCGAAAACCTATCATGGGAACACTTCCTGTTTCGAACAGGATTTGATGACGGCGTTAGTCCAGTGCTGCTTACCAAAGGGTTCACGGCAAAAGTAAACCTCCAACTTCAGTTTGACGACCTCCCATCCATCGTGGATGCGGACGGCGATGGCGACCTCGATATCTTTAACGTTCGTTTTGTTGGAAATGGAACGATTGAGTATCACAAGAATTTAAGCATGGAACGTTATGGCAGCTGCGATTCGCTGGACTTCGAACGGATCACCCAAAAGTGGGGAGGTTTTACGGAGTGTGAATGCGGCGACTTTGCATTCAATGGAGAAGATTGTCCGCCGATTACGGGTGGAAGGACGAAACACGTTGGAGGGAAGAGTCTTCTTACAATCGACGTCGATGGCGATGCTGACCTGGACCTTCTTTTTTCGGAAGCCAGCTGTTCTAACCTCTACCTTTTGAAAAATGAGGGAACGACGTCTAGCCCAATAGTGAATACCGTTTCAGGTTTTCCCACCGGTACTCGTGTTAATTTTTCCATTTTTCCCGCAGCTTTTTACGAAGACCTGGATTTTGATGGAAAGAAGGACCTCGTGGCCATTCCAAATATTTTTGCGAAAACCTTTTACGACAACAGCCTGAGCCAGTCCAATTGGTTTTACAAAAACACCGGATCAACATCGTCGCCAAACTTCAATTTTGTTAAAATGAATTTTCTGCAAGAGCACATGATTGACGTCGGGTTTAATGCAGTTCCTGCCTTTAATGACTATGACGCCGATGGCGACCTGGATCTGTTCGTAAGTCAGAATCAGTCAGAAAATGTCATGGCAGCGATCACCCTGTACGAAAATACCGGCACGTCAACCCAACCTGAATTTACGTTCGTAACTGATGATATGTGGCAATTGTCTCAGAACTACTTATACAACATGAAGATGCAGTTTGCCGATGTTAATAGCGACGCAAAAATTGACCTGGCTTTTACGGCGACGAGTTTCTATTCAGGAACGACAAGAATTTACTACGTGTTGAATAATGGCAATGGTACACTTGACTTTGTCAATCAACCGCTTCAGGATATGGGCATAACCATTGGTTTTTCCGAAAACGTTTTGATCACGGATATCAATAGGGATGGGTTTGTGGATCTTTTGATCGGGCGTCAAGCAGGGTCTCTTCAATACTGGAGAAACAGTAGCCAGGACGGTGCACTTACTTTTACTCTTGACGACGACAGCTACCTAGGATTAGGACAAACGGTCCTCCGGCAAACCATCGCCTGTTTTGCTTCCGATCTCGACGGAAATGGAAAGACCGATCTTGTCCTTGGAG
>DATHIE010000553.1:0-3291 GCA_035316905.1 Chryseolinea sp.
AGAATTATTAAGAACAAAGGATGGTGGAGCCAGCTGGAAAGTGCAACAAAAGATGGGAGGCGCAAGGAGAATGTTGTTCAAAAACACGATAGGATTTATTATTGGAGATGCCGGGTCGCTCTATAAATCAACTCACAACGGAGATGGCTGGAATAGACTCACTTTAGGCACCAGTGACAATTTAACCGGCTTAACGGTACTGCATGAGGATACCGTGTTTACTACTTCCGAAAAGAAGCTTTTCAAGTCATTCGATGGCGGCAAGACATGGTCAACCCTGACGATTCCTAATACTAGTATTAAGGACTCTTATTTTGTCAGCAGCCTGGAGGGCCATGTGGTATCGGGAGATGGCAAAATATTGAAGACGACAGATGGCGGTATTTCGTGGAGAGTGACATCCAGTACTACCATTACACCGTCTAATTATTTTCGAATAAAATTTGTAAACACGAAGGTTGGATTCGCCACACGCGCACACAGCTACGTGTTCTCGACAACCGACGGGGGTGAAACATGGAGCAATTCGCCCAAGTCGTTGGACGCAGGCTATGTTATACATTTCCTGAATGAAAAGATCGGATTTATAGCCGGTGACGACGGCGCCATGCACAAAACTGTCGACGGCGGCCTGAACTGGAAATGGGCCGGATTTGCCGGAAGGACTGATGCAAATGATATTTATGGGGTCTACTTTGTCAATGAAAACATTGGTTTTGCAACAGGTCTGAGAGGCAGGATCATCAAAACCTTAGATGGCGGAATTACTTGGAAAGAGTACGCGCCGACATACCTTTCTGTAAGACAGGCTCAGCTTAACCCGGGCGGTATAGGATATCTTCTCGGTGGTTACGGTTTTTACAAAACATATGATGGCGGATCTAAATGGGAGAGTATAGGGCCACCGTTGGTAGGGGCAAAAACGGGGCAATTTGATTTTGTTAGCGACGATGTCGGATATGCAATTGCTGGAGGCGAGGCGGGGACATCAGCGACAAGCGCTTCAGTTTATAAAACAATTGATGGCGGAAAATCGTGGAGTAAGACGCACGCAGCCGGCTCCCTTGCAATGGAGGATCTATATTGCCTTGACTTTATAAATGAAAACGTGGGCTTTGTAGGCGGCGGATATAATTTTAAAGTTGGATTAAAGACTGTTGATGGGGGGAAGACCTGGTCACCTATGCAGGGAGTTGAAAGTTTTGAGCAAATACAATTCGTCTCGGAACAAGTGGGCTTTGCCAAGAATGTACATTCCCTATATGGCCGCATCTTCAAGACCGTCGATGGAGGTAATACCTGGAAAAAAATATTTGAAATCGAGGATGGTATCACAGCCTTTCATTTCTTAAATGACTCCTTGGGATATTTTGTCGGGGACCCTGGTGTCCATTATAAAACCACAGATGGTGGAGCAACCTGGCAAAAGATGACCTTACCCTACAACTATTATCTGGATGTAAAATTTGTTTCGGAAAAATGGGGATATGTTCTTGATGATGATGGCATGGTATTCAAAACTACTGACAGTGGACTGACATGGGAATTTGATCTTTACGAATATGGTCTCACCTTTTTGGGAGTTTCCGGAAACGAAGTAGTCGCTTCCGGCGACTATGGTTCCGTCTTTAAATCTAATCTAACGTTAAAGGACATGGTAGAGATTGGTCCTTTATTGCTGGAGAATTTAACGGATAGCACAGCGGCATTATCGTTCTCTGTTGACGCCACTTTAATGTTTTCCTCAGCCTCGCTAATTTTTGAAATCGGGATTAGTCCCGGAAAGTACGATAGCTCGATTGTAATCGGGACGTTGCAGGGCCTTGTTAACCAGTCATTCGATTACCAATCCAGTAATCTGGATCCGGGAACGACATACTATTGCAGATTTAAGATAGTTAACGGGTCACAATCGATAACCAGTAAGGAGTTGAGTTTCACAACGCCAGCGCCTCCATCACCACCAGAACCACCACCATTGGTCACGGGCGTGGAGCGTAACGACAAGGGTGCTCAATTGAAAATCTATCCAAACCCGACCAAAGACATTGTGAACGTCGATGTCAGCGACGCAACAATATCATTTAACTACACGGTGACGGATGTATTCGGGCGCAAATTAATTATCGGGACATTATCAGGCAGGTCAGGGATCGATATCTCGTCTCTTAGCTCTGGTATTTATTTGCTTGAACTCAGCAACAGGGAATATCAGAAGGTTATAAGGGTCTTGAAGGAATAAACCGCTCTTATGACTCAGTTTTCACTTGTTAATTGATTTGGCCCTGAGTATTGTTGACTATATGAAGTATCCCGCGATTTCAACAAACTCTTGTTGGGGATATCAAAGAGGAATTCAAGCTTTGCTAGCTTTTTTACTGTGGTCAGTTATTCCCTGGGGAGAATATTTAAAAAACAAAGTGAGTTTTTCAGAATTGGAAAAAAGAAAAGAAAGAATTATAAAGACAAAAAATAAAAGATCTCAAAGTTTTTCGTTGAGGATTGAACTTTCAATAGCAAGGAACAATGGCGGCTGAATTTCCATCAAACACAACAATACTGATCCCGAGTATTGCTATATTGTTATAAGGCCATGCGCCTGAATCCTTTTTTACTTAAACCCTGACAGTCATGAAAAAATACATTTTGATTCTGTCATTATGCGTATTTGTTTTTGCGCCCTTTCTTGGATTTACTCAGCAAAAGAAAAATTCTGGAAAAAC
Organism: Chryseolinea sp.; assembly: GCA_035316905.1. Classification (GTDB taxonomy): domain Bacteria; phylum Bacteroidota; class Bacteroidia; order Cytophagales; family Cyclobacteriaceae; genus Chryseolinea. The sequence goes on from DATHIE010000553.1 coordinate 2,724, forward strand.
TAAATCCTGGCCCATGGAGGAGAAACATATTTCCATGGACAGCTTTCCCACCAATATGATGGTTAACCATCTGGAAGGGTGGGGCGGGATGACCGTGGCAGTAAATTCTATGCCAGCTGGTATTGATTTCACACCCATGCTGATGGGATTAAAAAATAATAGCTGTCAAGTGCCGCACTGGGGATACATTATCAAAGGATCGCTTAGGCTTCAATATGATGATGGTAAGGAAGTGGTATTAAAGGCCGGTGATCTCTTTTATATGGCACCGGGACATAAGGCTAAAGCCGAGGAAGACTTGAAGCTTCTCGATTTTAGTCCTCAAGACGAATTCAAGGAGTTGCTTGTACACCTGGAAAAAAAGGCAGCAGAACAGAAAAAGTAAGACATTTCGCAATGCCCGTTCCGACGTTGTATAACTAATCACAAGTTATGAGGGGAGTAGGCTGAGAGTGACCTCACTAGCTCACACCCACACTGCCACTTACTTCTTACCGCTCTCCTCACTCCGTCGTTTCTCCAATAAAATATTTGTTGTGGCGGAATACCCACGAAAGGGGCAGGAATA
>DATHIE010000554.1:0-10185 GCA_035316905.1 Chryseolinea sp.
CTTTGTCAACGCTGGTAGCCCAGTTCATATAGGTATAGGGCTCGGCTGAAATTAGCTTTCCGGTTTGTCGATCCAACACATAGAAGAACCCGTTCTTCGGCGCCTGCATGATTACCTTTCTTTGCTGCCCTTCAACTTCCATGTCGGTCAGAATAAGGTGTTGTGTTGCCGTGTAGTCCCAATCATCTCCGGGCGTGGTTTGATAATGCCATATATACTCACCGTTGTCGGGATTGAGCGCAACAATGGATGAAAGGAAAAGGTTGTCACCCTTTCCGTCACTCCGGTGAAACCAATCCCATGGCGCACCGTTGCCTGTGCCCACATAAAACAAATTCAGTTCAGGATCGAACGCCATCGCATCCCATGCATTCCCACCTCCACCATATTTCCACCATTCACCTGACCACGTTTTGGCTGCCATTTCCATTGCTTTCGATTCAAAAGGTTTTGAAGGATCACCGGGGACTATATAAAATCTCCAGCTCTGTTCTCCTGTCATAGCATCATAGGCCGTGATATAACCACGTACTCCAAATTCCGCACCACCATTTCCAATGATCACATTCCCTTTTACAATTCTTGGAGCTCCAGTAATAGAGTAGGCTTTAGTGGAGTCCACCGTGAGTACTTGCCAAACTGGTTTGCCAGTAGCAGCATCGAGTGAAATTAACCTGCCGTCCAAAGTTCCCACAAAGACCCGGCCCTTATACAATGCCAGGCCCCTGTTTATCACATCGCAGCAAAGCCATTCATTGACCTTGCCAGGCACTTCCGGATCGTATGTCCAAATCATTTTTCCGGTCCGGGCATTCACTGCAAACACTTTACTCCATGGGCCAGAGAGGAACATAATCCCGTCCATAACTAATGGAGTCGCTTCAATTCCACGTGTTGTCTCCAGATTCAACGCCCATGCAAGCCCGAGTTTTCCGACATTGTCTTTGTTGATTTGTGTTAATGAACTGAATCTATCTTCTGCGTAATTCTTTCCATAAGTGATCCAATTTTCGGGAGTGTTATCTGCGTTGGCCAGATAGGCATCGTCAATCATTGACGTTGCTTGTCTAATATGTTCTTCCGTACCGGGTTCAGGCTTTTGGGTGCATTGAATTAAAGTAAAAATTAGTGCAAGAATTATTAACGCTGCAGGAATCCTCTTGATGGTAGGCATGGTTTGTAGGGCAGGTTCGTTTAGGGGCTGCCGAAAATAGATAAATTAATTCACTGATCCTTCATGGCTACAATAGGAAAGATCATAATTTCATTTAGCCAACTTTACATGAAAGTCCTAGATGTTTAAAGCAGATAGGTCGTCAATGAGGAGATTTTCAGTTAAACGGCGTATAGTTCGTTAGTGGAATTTTTTGTCCGAACACATTGCCACCAACGTTTGGCTATGAAACGTGTGCGTTTAAAAACTGATTCAATGTCCCAAGTTGTTTTGAGCGAAGTTACTTGGACACTTTTAAAGTACCTACATTACAGCACATGTCTCATAGCTTGTGTTAGGCGAATGCTTTATCTTTTACCGCCACAATTCTTATTCGTTTATAGTCTGCATGCCAAACACCATCCATGAAATGTGTTACTGTAAGTTTATCCTGAACCTCGTTTAAAATATTGTCTTTTTCCGTTTCCGATATATCAACAAAAAGGTAATCCCCAAACATTAAAAACCAGTCCTTAATGCCTTGGTTACCTTTTAAAGGCGTAATCCTGTCAAAGTGTTCTGCATGAACCACTCTGAAATTTTGTTTTTCAAGTTCTGTTGAATATTCGCCAATGGACGGATAGTACCAACAATCAATCTTAGCATTTTTCACATAGCCCCTTTTTATAAAAACGTCTCTCAGAACTTTTAGCATTTGTTGGTTGTTGCCTTTTCCTCCAAATTCAAGAACAATTCTACCATTGTCATTTAAATGGGAATACATTTTTCCAATCACTATTTCCTTCTCAGGTATCCAGTGAAGCACTGCATTTGAAAATATAGCATCAAACGTAGCGTCAAATTTTAGCTCTCTAGCATCCATTTGATAAAATTCGATTTCAGGGAATTTGGATTTAGCTTTTGTTATCATGTCAGATGAACTGTCCGCTCCTATCACTTTGGCACCTGTAAGAAAAATTTTATTTGTTAAGTCCCCAGTTCCGCAACCTAAGTCCAATATTTTCTCGGTAGGTTTTGGGTTCAAATACGATAAAATTCCCTCTCCGAATTTTGATACAAAGTCGTGTGATTTGTCGTAGAGTGTTGAGTTCCAGTTCATCGTGTCTGTCTTTTAAAGTTTCGCCTAACGATCTGCATTGGCGAAGTACGGGGATTTGTTGCTGGTCTTGCCCGGTGGCAATGTTTATTAATCATTATCAACTATTTGAATTAGCGGCTAACGTCTGGTTTTATACAGTTTGGAATTTGAATGTGTCAATATCCACCTTATAGGCTACACTTCACCCCGCAATTGTATACAGCTATTATTGTGCGTTCGTGCCTTTTCCTTTGCCCTATTTCTTTTTATTAAAAGCTGGCAATATATACTTACTGATCAATTCGTCAGATGGCGATTGAACATTGTAATTGCCGCCTGTTATAACAGTCACCATGTTTTGTTCTTCCCAAATGTAAATTTTTTGTCCCCCGTTACCTTGTGCTGCCTTTCCAAAATACCTGACTCCATCAGCATCTAAATACTTAATCCACCAGAAATAGCCATAATGAACACCTTGAATCACTGAATGCTTAGATAATGACTGCTTTACCCAATCAGTTGAAATGACCTGCTTGTCATTCCAATTCCCTTTATTTAGAAACAACAACCCAAACTTTGCCATGTCTCTTGAATTTAAGAACACCTCGCAAATTGTTTCAGTACTTGATTTATCAGGTTTAAAATTCCAAATATAATTCTTGATTCCTAAATCCTTAAAAAGAGTCTGTTTTGCAAATTCGGGTAAAGTCATTTTTGTTTGTTTCTCAATGATTCGTCCGGCTACTATGGTAGTACCCGAACAATACCTTCCAACGCTCCCTGCATCCTCAATCATAGGCAGATCAAGAGTAAATTTTACCCAATCGTCACTAACGTTCATTTTGCTTTCATGACCTTCCGAATTGGGATTAGTTATATCACAGTCCAAACCGCTTTGATTGGTAAGCAAGTCTTCAATCGTTATTCGTTTTTTTGCGTCAGAATTGTTCTTAATTGTATATTCTGGAAAGAAGGAGAGAACAGTCTCATCTGTATTTTTTATGTAGCCCTTGTCAATGGCAATTCCTGCCAATGCAGAAATAAAAGTCTTAGTTGCAGAGCGCGTTTCGTGCAATTTTTCCCTGGTGTATTCATAAAAATATTCTTCGAAAACAAGTTTGCCATCCTTAATTATGAGGACACTATGTACGTTAGGGTAAGTTCCATTTATGATTTTGAGCATCATCTCGTTGAGTAAAGATGTGTCTAAGCCCGATTTGTTTATACTTCCGGTCTGCAATCCATCATCGATAGCTTTCGGTTGCACATAAGTATATCCTTTTAAGGTGTCCATTCGGACATACCATAGTTCATTTGGGAATTTAACTTCCTTGCTTAATAGCTTAAATCTTGTATCATCTAAAATATAGCCAATTACTTCGTTAGAAGAATTTCGGAAAAATTGTATTTTCTCCTGAGCCTGACTTATAAATAAATCTTTTCCAAGGTGTGCCAGTTCAAATTTTACATCATTAATAATCGCATACAAATGGATATTTTTTGGAGACGCCGCGATTTTAAAAGGCGATTGATTTCTATATTCATATAAGCCCTCGTACTCTTTTAACTGTTGGAATGTAATCGGGTATTGTTGTTGCGAAAAAGCTCGAACAATTGTCATCGAAAAAATAAAAAACAACGTAATTAGCCTCATTTATCTGTTTTTATTTAGAGTATCGTGACGCACAACTGGTGCATATAACCACCGATTACGTCTATTTCGCCTTAGGACCTTTTTCTTATTAACATTAACACTCAAATCAAAATAATCATTCTGCTTATTTTTAGTCAAATGTTGCACCCTATTGACTGGTTCAATTTGAAACGAATTTCAGACCAACAATAGAGAGGATCAACGTTGTTATAAAGAACAATCTCCAGAATTCGGCGGGCTCCTTAAAAATGACTATTCCCATTAGAACGGTACCGACAGCACCTACTCCGGTCCAAACCGCATAGGCTGTTCCGATAGGTAACGATAGAGTCGCTTTATATAAGAGGAACATACTTATTGAAAGGCAAACCGTAAAGCCCAACCACCACAACGCAGCAGTCGATCCTTGTGACTCTCGCGCCTTGCCCAAACAGGTTGCAAAACCAACTTCAAACAGACCTGCGATAATTAAAATAATCCAATTCATAAGCGACAAATTTATTTGTAAAAGTAAAACATTTGCCAGTACCGTTTAAGTATGGGGCATTTCATCCACATCAAAAGCATACAGGATTTTCCTGGTCCATACAGATGGTGAAATTAACTTTATTAAATTTGCGTAACATTTGGAGGTTAGCCGTTATGCCCCTTTGAAAGGGATAAGCACAATTCCTGCCTCTTACATTTTAACCTTAATTTTTCAAGCGTCATGCAAATCACTAAAAACAAAGTCGCAGGTATACATTATACTCTCCGTGACAACACCGGAACTATTATAGATTCGAGCGAGGGGCGGGATCCGCTTTATTACCTACATGGAGCCGGCAATCTTATTGTTGGTATGGAGGAAGGCCTGGAAGGAAAAATAATTGGAGACAAGTTTCAGTTGAAAATATCACCCGAAAAAGGATACGGTGAGAAAGATCCAAGCATGACACAAAAAGTGCAACGGTCGGCGTTTGGTGACCAGGAAGTAAAGAAAGGGATGAAGTTTTCAACAAATAGCGGCGCCGTTGTGACTGTCACCGACGTGGGACTTGAAACAATAACCGTGGATGCGAATCATCCGCTCGCGGGAGTCGAATTAAACTTTGCTGTGGAAGTAGTCGAGGTAAGGAACGCTACGGATGAAGAAATTACTCATGGGCATGTGCATGGCCCTGGGGGGCATCATCATTGAGCACCCTAGGAATAAGATGCAGGCTATCCTTGAGTGTTGACTTATTGAGTGTTGAATATTGAGTGTTTTCGAAGCTGTTTATCATCTGGCATTGCGTGCCTAGCTACGGCAAAGAACACTCAACACTCAATATGTCAACAATCAACACTCAAGTATTGGTTGCAACCGTTAGGGGATTGAAGAATGAGGAATTGCCAATGAACAATGCACTCAGACCATTCCCCCCTGAAGGGTCCTGGCGCTAGCTGCCTAACGAGTCTCGCAACTTCTTCGTTAGCTTGGCCTTCACCAACTCGTAAGATTCTTTGATATACTTCTCTCCTTCTTTCTGTTTTACCTTCGAAGGCTTTTCGGCGTAGACCCATTTATGTCTTGCCATGTAAGGAGCAGGAATAAATCCATCACGAGTGGACAACTCTTCGAAGTCTCCGTCGCTTACTTTAAATGAAAATGTGTGCGGCGGTTCGAGGCTGATCACAAAAAACATTTTGCCTCCGATAGAGAAACAGAGATCATGTCCCCACTTGATATCTTCTGTGGCAGCGGGTAGTGATTTACAGAACTTTCTACAGGCCTCAAGATCCATAATGTCGGAAAAAGATGCGCTCTAAAAATCAGGACAAGGAATTACGAGCTTGTCTTTAGGTGGTTTCCTGGGATTTCGCATCGGCCAGGTATATACAAGACTGAATTCGTGAGCTCCGCCGCTACCAGATCCCAATTTTGATATCGTGTAGTCGAAACTATAGCCAATATTGATTGCGTCCTTCGCACCAAGCTTTGTAAACCCAAGCAATAAAACAATCGATTCATTATTGACGAAGTCTTCAATGTTTTTGAATGGTACGCCCCGATACCACAATCCCAACACCATTGGCTCCGCCGTAAAGTATAAGCCTACATCCATTTGATCGAACTTACCCTGATGACGATATTGTATTGCAGGCGCTAAGCTTCGTTCAGCTCTCCTGGTATAAATACCACTTCCCGTTGCGCCTGATTTCAGATAGAATTTGAAACCTCCATGGAAAGAATATTTTCTCGGTAGTGGACTCTGTTCATCAATAATACTTTGATTGGGTTCAGTCAAATGCCATGCAGAAACACCCAGCCACGCCGTTCGCGTGAACAATACTCCGCCAAACGAGATATCGAAAAATGTCTTGCTAAAGTTCGTGTTAAAAGTCTCGGCGGTAGCTTGATCCAAAAATTGACCCGTGCTTGCGTCGAACTGATCACCAAATGTCAGCTTCTCAAAATTTATGTCCCTGTTAAATAGGGCGACCTGTATGCCAGGTCGAAATCCAAGATTTTCATTGATCTGAAGCTCGTATGCGTATTGTAATCCAACGCTGAGCGAACGAAGACCGGCGAGACCTTCCCTGTCCCTTGTAATGATCATGCCGACAGCACTATTCTTATCCTCGATAAAATAATCGAAATACGCTGACATGGTGGTAAAGTTCGCGTCAATTGCAGGCCATTGGTTCCTGTAATTGATGCCCGCACGCGCCTGACCGGTAGACCCCGCCATCGCCGGATTAAGATACAGGGGAGCAGCATAAAACTGTGAAAATTGAGGGTCCTGAGCAGTTACCGCACCGTCAATCGCAAGCATTAATACGCAGAAAATCAGGGGTATCCTGTTCATCAATTTCGGTGATTTTAGTGTATGCAATCAAGGCAAATTAAAGGTATCCCGGAAATTTACGAAATAGTTTATCTGTGATCACATCCGTTGGCCATTAATCCGTGTCTATTGAATTGGTAACAACACAGTTAAATCACACGAAAAAATAATGCCTTGCCCGTTAGTGCCTTCTCAATAACTATTAACGACAATTTTATGCAAATTGTATACTTTAGGTGAACTTGGGCGTTTTACATTTGTTCCAGTACAGATTTTGAAAGTATGTTGAGAGAGCGTATGAAAATACTGATAACTAAATTATTACGATCGCTTCTAGTTCTGATGGTGCCACTGGGTGTTACGGCCCAGAATTTCTCGGGATATAACTGGTATTTTGGAAACAGCCCTGAGGGAGTGCGCTTTAGTCGTTCCTCGAATACGGCCTCTACAACTAACAATATGGCTACCCCATTTGGGACAGGAGGTAGTGCAGTCGCCAGCGATCAACTCAATGGCAATCTTCTTTTTTACACCGATGGATCGAATATTTATGACGTCTCCAATACCATTATGCCAAGTGGAACCGGGCTTGGCGCAAACCCTTCTGCCAATCAACCGGTAGTTGTTGCCAAAGTCCCCGGACAAGACAATCAGTATTATGTCATCTTTAACAATGCAAACTTTACAACGGGTGGTACTGTATCATATCGAATCGTAGACATGACGCTTTTTGGTAATGCGGTATTTCCAACGCCCGCCTTAGGTGACGCGACAACTCCGGCAAATACTGCGATCACCGGCCTTACTAGCAGGTCAGAAGCAATGATTGTTATACCCCATGAAAACGGAGATAATTTCTGGTTGATCACTCATGCTAATGGAGCTGCTGATTACACCGTGACGCTGTTCACACCTACCGGCCCAACAACGTCAACAACTTTTTCTGGCCTGGGATTGATAGAGGTTGCTGCAAATTTTTCCTATCATGAAGCAACTGGACAGATTGCTGTGTCCCCGCAGGAAGATACGCGTGACGTAGAGATCCTGACCTTTGACCCTGCCACAGGCGCATTGAGCTTTCAGCAGCGGATACTTAATTCCGGAGTACAAAGCACATCCAATCAAGCGATCTACGACACTGAATTTAGTGCCAATGGTCAATACTTATACATTTCTGTAGCAGGCGAGGCGGGCATTCAAGCAGACGTCCTTCAATTTGATTTCGCTAATCCAATGAATTCGCTCACATCCGTACTGCCGCAGCCAAATAATATTTTCAGAAGCTTTGGATTACAGGTAGCACCAGACACCGCTATTTATCATTTGTACCAGGCTACTGCAGGAGGTCCGCTTTTCCTGGGAAGTCTGACGGATATCGATTCCGTGGCGGCCAATGTTATATATGATCCGCAGGCTTTCGCCGGAACTATAAACTTTAATGGTTCGCAATTTCCTTCTTTTGCACCACGCGATACTGTAGATATCAACCTTTCTTTTGTTACAGAAGGTTCGTGCGCCAACGCACCGACTGGATTCTTTCCCACTGTTTCGCCCGGGGCCGACAGCTTGCGATGGAATTTTGGTGACGGTTCCGGATCAAGTGACTGGAGCCCAGTTTATACCTATGAGGCGGGTGGAAACTACAATGTTACGGTAACCGCATTTCTTAATGGTCAAACTGACTCAACAACGCAGGCTATTACGATCACGGATTTTGACACACAAATAGATCTGGTACAGGATACGACCGCGTGTAGTTGTGAGCTGCCATTTCCTAAAGCACCCAATCCTCCTCCACAATGTGGTCAGTTTAGTGTTCAGGCAACAGTGAACGGTAGTGGTAGCGCACAATTACAGTGGTATGGTCCTGGTGGCCTTATTCCGGGCGCCACCTCTAACACACTTCAGCCTGATTCAGCAGGATACTATTATCTCGTTGCTACGGTCGGCACATGCTCAACATATGCCGGTGTTAATATAAAAGAATACGATGTGGAGGATCAGCGGGCAAACATCTGGTATTTCGGAAATCAAGCGGGGTTGGATTTCAACCCGTTGCCTGAGGATCCCGTGGTTGCCATATCGAACCCGGTGATGAACACGCCAGAAGGATCTGCGACAATAAGCGACCGGAACGGTCAGGTCATTTTCTTCACGGATGGTGATAAGGTGTGGAACAGAACTAATGTTGAGATCGCCAGCGGCATCGGTGGAGATCCAGGGTCTTCACAATCCGCTATAATCATTCCTGTTCCCGGCGATGAAACGTTGTTCTATATTTTTACAACTCAGGAGGTACACGGTACTGGCACGTATGAGCTTCGTTATTCACTTTTTGATCTCAAGCTTAACGGAGGAACTGGTGGACTACTTGAACAAAATGTACTCCTCTTTGCACGCTGTACCGAAAGGATTACAGGAAATGGCAACTGGCTTATAGCACATGAATACGGCAATAACTCTTTCAGAGCTTATCGGATCACCGACCTGGGTATTGGCAATCCGGTAATATCGAGTATCGGGTCCGATCACACCGTGACTTCCGCAGAAAATGGACAGGGTTATATGAAGCTTGGAGGCAATAACATGATTGCTGTTGCACTCTCGACGCCAGGAACTTCAAATGTAGTCGAGCTATTTGACTTCGCGGATAGTACAGGTACGGTCAGCAATTTCAGGACGGCTGATTTGGACAATCCCAATGGCCAGGTTTATGGCGTTGAATTTTCGCCAGGTGGAAACAAGCTGTTTGCAACCTTGAAAGATGCAACCTCACAAGTGGTCGAATTCTTTATCGACTCCATCGGTATGCCATATCTCATGCAGCCGCCTATCCCACCAGTTAATGAGGAATTAGGGGCAATACAGGTTGGCCCTGATGGACAGATCTATGTCGCCGTGAATGGTGAATCATTCCTGGGGACTATCCAGGCAAATGAGGACACGACAATTGTTTCCACCTTCCTGTTAAATGGATTCGGTTTAGTGGGAGGAACAAATAGCAATCTCGGTCTGCCGAACTTCATTCAAAATATTGCTGATCCCACTCAGGGGCCCGGCATTTCGATTGCGGGACAATGTGTACAAGATTCTGTCCAATTCCAGGGAACTCCTACTGATCCGATTGACAAGTTCGCCTGGCAGGTACGTCTAGGAGCTACGTTAATTCATTCTTCCACGCAAGCGACATTCACGTTATTGCTTTCGACGCCCGGAACCTATGACGTGTCGCTGCGACTTACCAATCGATGCGGATTGGATACAACAATCACTCGTCAGCATATAATGTTCGGCAATCCTCCTGATCCAACCACCGCTGTAGCGCTTTGTACCGGCGCAGAGCTGCTCGATGCGAACCCGACGAATTTACCTGACCTTACCTATTTTTGGCAACGGGGAGACACCACCGAAACTATCACGGTAAATCAGCAGGGAATTTATCGCGTGGCAGTTTTTAACGATGCAGGTT
>DATHIE010000555.1:0-21122 GCA_035316905.1 Chryseolinea sp.
AGGAGTATACAAGACGCTAACAGCTAAAAGTGTAAAGGAAGTACGTCCCGGAGTTTTCGTTTACAACATGGGACAAAATATAGTAGGTGTACCGAGGCTTACATTCGCTAACGGTGTTGCCGACCGAAAAATCACGTTGAGGGTCGGCGAAACTCTTTATCCGGATCTACCCGAATCGGGCAACAACGTAGGCATGGTGATGATGGAAAATTATCGCGCTGCCTTATGCCAGGATATGTATATCATGAAAGCTGGACCACAAACCTATCAGCCTCACTTCACATTTCGCGGCTATCAGTATCTGGAAATCACCGGCATTGATACAGCGCTGCCACTCGATGCCGTTCAAGGTGTGGCGATCAGTTCAGTTCTCAGCTTAACAGCCGACTATGAGACGTCAAATCCCGGGGTCAACAAGTTGTGGTCGAATTTGGTATGGTCCAACGTGGACAACTTTCTCTCAGTACCTACGGATTGTCCCCAGCGTAACGAGCGCATGGGGTGGTCAGGGGACATCAATGTATTCTCACATACGGCCACCTACGTATCCAATGCTGACCAGTTTTTGAAACGTCACCTCTATGCGATGCGCGATGTTCAGACTCCAGCAGGAAAATTTGCAGATATCGCCACGGTAGGAGGTGGCTTTGGAGGAATTCTCTGGGGCAGCGCAGGGATCGTTGTCCCCTGGCAAGCCTATTTGCAATACAACGATGTGGTTATACTGCAGGAGCATTATCAGGCGATGGTGAGGTACATCGATTATCTGCAAACAACCATCAACAAGGAAACGGGTTATAGCTCAGATGCGCAACTTGGCGACTGGCTTGGGCCACAAAACAATATGCTGGGAACTGCTTTTCTCGTAACTGCTTATCACATTTACGACCTAGCTATAATGACAGAAGTAGCTCGTATCCTCGGCAACACTACGGACGCAGAACGGTTTTCAAAATTGCACGACGAACGTAAAGCCTTTTTCAATTCCAGATTTGTCAGCGCTGATCATAAGACCATCGGCCTCGTCGGTGGTATGCGATTTGGTGCGCCGCCACTGCCACTCGAATTGAAGCCGGCCGACACACAGACCTCTTACGCGGTGGGGCTGGCGCTCAATGCATTTAGTGATGAGAACATTCCATATATGGCAGCCAACCTTGCTGAAACCATAAAGCGTAAGAATACAGATGACGCAGGAATCGTGCGGGGTGAATATGCCCTGATGACCGGCTTCATCGGTACGGCATGGATCAACAAAGCCCTTTCGGATTACGGTTACTCTGACCTTTCGTACAAACTTTTACAAAACAATCAGTATCCATCCTGGTTGTATGCGATCGACCAGGGAGCAACCACGATCTGGGAACGCCTGAATGGTTACACCGTTGAAAATGGATTTGGAGGTAACAACAGCATGAACTCATTTAATCACTATTCGTTTGGCGCTGTTGGCCAGTGGATGATCGCTTATTCATTGGGGATCCAGCGGGATGAAAAGTCCCCGGGATTCAAACATTTCATTCTGCAACCGGAACACGATCCCACGGGGCAAATGACCTACGCTAAAGGATTTTACGATTCCATGTACGGAAGGATCCAAAGCGGATGGAAAGCAGAAAACAATGTCCTGACTTACAATGCCACAGTACCTGCAAACACAACTGCAACCCTATACCTGCCCGCGGTCTCGGCAAAAGCTGTAAAAGAGAATGGCAAGCCTGTTTCTTCAAAGGACAAGACAATAACTTTTTTGAGGTATGAGAACGGCAAAGCAGTATATGAGCTTTCCTCTGGAAGCTACGCTTTCACATCGACCTTGAAGTAACTCAGCCGTGAAAAAATGCAGAGTACAAGTGAAGTAATTAAGTTCATTGTTTCAGTATTGCAGTTCTATTTAATACTAAAGGCAAATATTCTTTGACCAGATCACGCGATGCTTGTTCGAAGTCTCACGGCTAATTTCATATCTTTCTGAACACACCCCCTATAGTCACATTGACGGACGGTGGCCTTTACTTATATTTATATACTCAACTGTCCTTTCTATGTGGAAAAAACGATTGTACGAAATAATCTTTGAGGCTGACACGCGCGCCGGGAGATTGTTTGATATCGTTCTGCTTATCGTCATTGTACTTAGCACCTTCGTGATTATTCTGGAAACAGTACCACAGCTTAAAAAGTACGCCGATGTATTTTATGTGCTTGAATGGATTTTCACTCTCCTCTTTACAATCGAATATGTTCTACGAATAATGGTTGTGAAACAAAAACGCAGTTACGTCTTTAGCTTCTTTGGTATAGTAGACCTTTTATCGATTTTACCTACCTACCTTTCATTTATCTTTTCCGGCGCTCAGGTGTTCATCGTCATCCGTATAATCAGGTTAATCCGGATTTTCAGGATACTGAAGCTTGCCCAGTTTATTGGCGCAGGTCATACCCTCCGCAGTGCCTTGCTGGCAAGCCGCTACAAGATCAGTGTATTTATGCTGATGGTGATTATGTCGGTAATAATCAGCGGCACCCTTATGTATTTAATTGAAGGAGCTGAAAATGGTTTTACCAGTATACCTGTTGGTCTATACTGGGCAGTTAGTACTATGACAACGGTATCGTATGGTGACATCACACCAAATACAGCCTTGGGACGGACATTGGCATCTTTCATTATGATCCTTGGCTATGGAATACTTGCCGTGCCAACAGGTATTGTTTCCGCCGAGATGCTTGATCTGAAGTCAAAGGAAAAATTAACGACACAAAGATGTCCCAGCTGCCTGAAGGAAGGGCATGATAAAGACGCATCTCATTGCAAGTTTTGTGGGGCTAAATTGAATGAGTAAACAGGTCATCCACTATCTGGGAAACGCTAATTGAATTTACCTGCGGTCCTCTGCGTTGCGCATCTTCAAACCCACACTCCATCCCTCCAAATGCACAAGATCAATTGACACCCAACAATTCCTCTGCGGTAAAAAGCGAGCTCGTAAGTCCAGGTCCACTATCCTATGGAACGCAACTCGAATTTAACTGCGGTTCTCTGCGTCACGCACCTTAAAGCCTACACGCTATCGCTCCAAATTCTCAATATCAATTTGGCACCCAACAATTTCTCTGCGGTAAAAAGCGACCTCTCAAGTCCAGCACCACCAACCTATGAAACACGAAAAAGCCCGCACTAAAAGTGACGGGCCTTTCATTACTAACCTAAGAAGTCTCTTTATTTTCCGGTCTTAAGTTTTGGGCTCGACATCTTCATTTCGCCATCCGCACCATCAGCCTTTATTCTTTCAACAATCTTTCCGGCAACTTTTCTGCCCAGGTCCAGACCAACTTCATTGTCCGTGCGGAAATGTATTCCTGCCTGAAATCGGGACTCAGCGCCGTCCTTAGCTACTTGCTTGAACAATGCTTTCTCATTTGGAAAGAAATAACTGAAAAGGACTTCCATCGCGCCACTCATCGTCGCATGTCCAGAGGGATAACCCGGGAACGGAGGCGTGCCCATCAACGGCTTATAGGAGGGATCAAATTGATCCGGACGAATTCCCCAATAAGTGTATTTAGCGTCCCAACAGGCGGTGAATGCATCGTAGTACATCACAGCAATCGAGGCATGGATGCGCGCAGCACGCGGAGCATTAAGATGAAGATTGTATTCGAACAACTTCCGTGAAAGCAAATCATCATTCGTTGAGAGACTCGCATAGTGAAACGCATTTGCTCTGCTGCGAAACGTTTGCTTATAATTTCTTAGTTCGTCCATTTCTTTTGTGAAGTCAGGCGGAGGACCGGGTCTGAACTGTCCCGCGCTGTCCAACACTACGGTCTTGTTATAGCGTGCCATAGGCGACATAGGATTTTTTCCGTTCCACAGTCCAGGTTTGTCGGGTATTTTACCGTCCCACTGCTTTTTAGTGATAAAATCCTTTGTGCGTTCGATCTCCAATTCAGCGATCTTTTTTCCAAGGTCAAAACCAGCTTGCGTATCGCCCGGATATGCAACGCCAGCGGCTATACGCGAATTCATCTGTCGCTGTGCCATTCTGGTTACTGAATCTTTAAGTGCAGGATAGAAATGGGAGATAAGTGTAGCTGCTACGCCTGCCACTACTGAATGTTCACACGGATAGGAGGGGCTTTCCGGTTTTACTCCATACACACCGATCTTGTTACTGGCATTAAAAGGACGTGCACGGTTGTACGCGTATTTCGTATCCCATGCAGCTACTGTCGCATCATAGCTAGCCGTACCCATTAGCAGGTTAGCTACAGCACCGTTTCCGCTCGCATCAGTCATCCATAGATCAAACATCATATCATACCATCGATAACCAGGTGCGCCCGCACCCCAGTACTCGATCTGTTGGATATCCTGCGATGTCAATGTTTGTTGAGTCGCAATCACTTTAGCAATTTCATTTTTGTCTGATGGAGGAGGAGGTAACCGATGATCTGCACCGGAAGTAATAAACCATGTTTTCCAACGGCCGGCACCAGGTTCCATTTGCGCGGCGCATTGACACACCAGCGTCATTGCCAACGCTATCAAAAGTAAATTCCTTTTCATATGTGTTGATTTTTAAACAACTATACGGCTAAGTACAATGCGGGGACAGCCATTGTCTACCGACAACTGCGTAAGGTCTACAAACAACGGAAAATCGTAAACGGTGTTATTGATGATGTTGAATGCAGTTGGCTTAAATCAGCAGCAGGAATATAATTACTTAATGTTGACCAAAAAGTGTTTTGCAGATCGTGTATCATTTCTAACTGCGAATTAATGTATGGCAATATAAAATGTCGACATTTGCCTGCTTGCAAGAAAGATGAAGATAAAGTTTGAAAGAGAACGCTTGAAGATTTTTTTTCGGATAGGCATTGCCTTCTGTGGGCTGTGGGTATTCAGTGATCTGTTTGCTAATACTGAGACTTTTTTCCAACGCCTATGGAACAATGTGTGGTTGACCAGCTACCTGGTGATCTTGAACTACATCGCCTACGAATCGATCTTTCCATACATCACTTTCAAGTTGAGAAGGCTGCTCATCGCTCCGTTCTTGTTGTTCGGCTTGTTGATGTTGTATTCCTTCGGCTTCTATGCGTGGCGTTCTATCGGCGTGGGACTTAATCTATATTTTCCTCTGATCACGCATAAGGACATCTATGCCGGCGTGCAGTACCACGTGACCTACGCATTTTCATCGCTAGTTTTCTTTGGCATCGTCCGTCACATTTATGACTACCGCAAGCTGAAAGAAGCTACCCAACAATTGAAGATTGAAAAACAGGAGGCTGAACTCAACTATCTTAAATCCCAGACCAATCCACACTTTCTCTTTAACACGCTCAATAACATTTATTCGCTGGCGAGGGATAAATCTGATCTCGCGCCGGACTCCATCTTACGCCTGTCTAAGATCCTTCGGTTCATGCTTTACGAAACCAACGTACCCAACATTGCCGTGGAGCAGGAGCTACAGGTCATCAGCGACTACATTGCACTTGAAAAGCTGCGGTACGATAACTCGCTGCAAGTGAACTTCAACCGGAATGTTGAAGACATGAAACAATCCGTTCCGCCACTGTTATTGATACCATTGGTTGAGAACGCCTTCAAGCACGGCGTTTCTGAAACGCGAAACCAACCTTTTGTCGAAATTCATCTTACTATCCAAAACCGCATGCTCACTTTCATTGTCAAAAATTCTGCAGATCCATCAGCTGGAGCAGGACCCGTCAAAGAAAACATCGGCCTGTCAAATCTCCGGCGACAACTACAATTGCTCTACAGGGATTATAATTTGAGTACTCAACAGAACGAATCAGTTTTTACTTCTATACTAACGATTAATCTTTCCAGCCGTGTCTAACCTTTCCTGTATCATTGTGGAAGACGAACCACTTGCCGCCAAAGTGTTGACGGATTACATCGCGCAAGTTCCATTTCTGGATTTAAAAGGAACTTTTAAAGATGCGATCCTAGCCGCCGACTTCCTGCGTACCAACACCGTGGACCTTATGTTCCTGGATATTCACCTTCCTAAGCTTAAAGGAATGGCATTCTTAAAAACGCTTAGTCATCCTCCGGCCGTGATCATCACTACAGCTTATCATCAATACGCCGTTGAGGGGTTCGATCTCAACGTAACCGATTATTTGTTAAAGCCCATTGAATTCGAACGATTCCTCACTGCGGTCTCCAAACTTAAACCTGGGAAAGTCGTTGCTTCCGGCCGTGATGATCATGAGACAGTAAAGGATTATTTGTTCCTGAATGTGCAGAAGAAAAAAGTGAAGGTACTTTTTTCAGAAATCCTTTACATCGAAAGCCAGCGAGAGTACGTCAAGGTAGTCACTGAAAAAAAAGAACATCTGTCAAAGATTAGCACTCACGAGATCGAAGAGTTGTTGCCATCGACCCAATTCAAGCGAATTCATCGCTCCTTCATAGTAGCTCTCAACAAGATCGAGTCATACACCACCGATGCCGTCGAGGTTAACGGCATATCGATTCCAGTAGGGAGGGAGTACAAGCAGGTGTTGGAGGGGCTGTAATTAATTCCAGCGTTGTGTGTGGATGAGTCTGCGTGCGTATTTTCACCCACCGACAAGCTCGGGGCAGGCGCAGAGACGCAAGGAACGCAAGGTTACGCAGGGCTATGCAATGCAAGAGCCAAACGACTATGAAAATAGTTCACTTTTTCATTGACTTACTTTGAAATACAAAGTACTTTTGATTCACACAGACGGTCAGACTTGAAAGTGATCTGAGCCGGAAATAGGGGATTGACGTTGGCGCCGAAGAACCACTTAAAATATTACTAGTCATGAAAAAACAAGAAAGATTCTCGCGATCGATCATTGGCGTGGCGCTGGTAACCGTGCTCATTCTAATGATACCATTGGTTGCTATGCAGTTCACTGATGAAGTAAAATGGGACGCCCCGGATTTTATTGTCATGGGAGCTCTCATCTTCAGTACGGGCATGGGGTTTATATTGATTACACGGAGTTCACCAAATGTCGCTTACAGGATCGCTGCCGCCTTGACATCCGCGACCGTTTTCCTTATGGTGTGGGCAAACCTTGCCGTTGGACTCATCGGTTCCGGTCCAAACCCAGGTAATCTCCTATATATGGCAGTTCCAGCTGTGGCCATTGTTGGCAGCTTTATGTCTAACTTCAATCCAAGTGGTATGGAGCGCACGATGTACACAACCACCATCGTACTGGTGATAGTCACAGCTATTGCTTTCTTGGCTAACATGGACCAGTATCCAAGCAGTTCAGCAACAGAGATCTTAGCAGTGAGCGGGTTCTTCGCTATGCTGTTTATTGTATCAGCGTTGATTTTTCGTTTTGCTGCAAAACAAGGTCCGCAGGAAGCTGAGAAATTAAACGGATCGGGTAACATTTAAGAAAGTCTTAACATGCTTTTAGTCAGCCTCAATGTGTTTTAGAGAGGTTGTTGACGGTATGCTATTATCCAGCCATCTGTTACTTTCCTAAAATCCACTACTTTACGAATCATGATAGGGCCGAGAAGACAATTGCTTACGATTTTAGTCTTGCTTGTTGGGTTGACAATAACACACACCAATTGGGCGCAAACTGCATCCAGCATGCGGCCATCTTTGATTGCCATTCAAGTGGAGAACCTGGATAGCTCGGTCAAATGGTATCAGGATTATTTAATGTTTAGCGTGCTCGATAGAAAAGAATTTAAAGATCACGGGTTGAGCCTAGCTATATTACAATTGGGAGATTTCAAACTTGAGTTGGTTGCCAATGACAAAGCCTTACATAAAAACGCTCTTCTTAAAGAGAATGACGCTAAAGATATGACAGGTTTTACAAAAGTGACGTTTAGCGTTGACGGTGTTGATTCTGTCTATGAAACATTGAAAAAGAAAGGCGTAACCTTCGCCCTTACATTGCGCGACAGCAATATAAATCCCACTGAACAATTTTTCATTGTACTGGATTGTGACAATAACTGGCTTCAGTTTATTGGTCCGAAGTAACCGCTGGCGGGCCTGGATAGAACAAGACACATTCCTTGAGTGTTATTCGCTGCAAGTCTTGCGCCAATGCCGACAGCCAATCGCCTCCGAAAACACTCAACACTGTGTCCGTTCGAAGCGTCTCGCGAAGGCGGATTCAATAAATCAACAATCAACAATCAACAATCAACAATTAACAATCAGAAGGGGATTTAGGGGTTTAAAAGACGAAATGCCTTTAGCAATAAGCTTGCACCTTTTTCCGCCGCGGCCTAACTTCCCACCATGACGAAGCTCTATACCGAATATGCTGACCTCTATCACAAGATGTACCAGTCGCTCATTGATTATGATGAAGAATATCAGTTTTATAAGGAGCTGCTCGACAAGCATTCAGCCACGAATATTCTGGAAATCGGATGTGGTACGGGCCAGCTTGCAAAGCGATTCTTAAGAGACGGCTACACTTACACCGGGATTGATGTTAGCATGCCTATGTTGGAATACGCTCGAAAGGAATTGCCAGCACAGCATTTTCACCAAATGGACATGCGTGACATAACATTGCCAACCACATTCAATGGGGCCATCATCACTGCACGAAGCATCTCTTACATTCTAACCAACAACGGTGTCATGGCAACTTTCCAGTCCGTAAAAAAAGTGTTGCAAAAAGGAGGAGTGCTGATTTTTGATTTTATCGATGCCAAAAGTTTTATTCCGTCCATCAATGAAACAGAAATCGTTTCGCATGAGGTGGTCATCGACAACGTCAGGTACAAACGCGATAGTATTTTTGAAAAACACGTTGACACCAACTGGAACTGGATTTGGAGGTCAACATTCTTTAAGGAGGACAAAAACGGCTACCAGGAGATTGGCTCAGATGAAGCCGAACTCCGAACCTTTACGGCAGACGAACTTGAAATTTTCTTGACACTGTCTGGATTCCAGATACTAGAGGTTCTTGATCGAAGAGTTTACGCCTTCGATACGAAGGTAGTCGTGGCGCAGTAGCAGCACTCGACGTGATTAATACGAGAGCTTCGGCGTGTATAAACGCAGAGTATTGGATTTCTCTGTGAATCTCTGCGGGGATTCCCTCTGTGCCCTCCGCTTGCCCGCCGTAGCCTTGCGAACGCGGGCGCTAAAACACACCCGCCCTCTTGCACACACCACCATCGACCATCCAACTATGGACTATGGACCAACCAACCAACCATCGACCAATACTACCTCTGATTTATATTCGTATTATTGCAAGAATGAAATGGTATTATTTTCTTCTACTAATTTCTATTTCCATTTCTTCTTTTTGTCAAACCGCCATGTCTTCCAACGCTGATGAGAGGCAATTGCAGGACTTCATATGGCAAAGCAAAAAGAATCAATGGATTGATCCTAATCGATCCCTACTCTATGCCGACCAGGCGCTGCTGCTGGCTCAGGATATTGGCGACAAAAAAGGTATGGCTATAGCCAATAACCTGAAGGGATTTTGTTTTTGGACTTTTGGCGATAACGACCTGGCGATTGAGGCTGCGTTGCAGGCTCTGCAAATAGCCCAACGGGAGGACTATCCTTTGGTTCAGGCCAATAGCTACTATATCCTTGCACGTGGCTATATGGATATTACCGATGGTGCAAAAGCACGGGAAGCTATTTTGAAGGCGGAAGAATTTGCTAATAAGGGTGGAGATTGGGAATTGATAAGCAGCATTTATAATCTGAGAGGTGTCATCCTCTTTATTTCAAACCAGGAAGACAGTGCGCTCTACTTTTATAACAAAGCCTTTGAAACGGCTAAAAGTCATGCGGTCGACTCACTAAACTTTCCCAGGATCATTTCGAATATAGGTGAATGCCATGTAGTTGAAAATCCAAAGTTGGCGCTAACGTATTTCAATGAAGCCATGGCACTCGCGAAGCGAACCGGCAATCAAATCGCCGAGGCTTCCATTTCGGACATCATCGGACATTTCCACCTGAGAGGAAAAAATCTTAACACGGCGGAAACGTATCTCCAATCCGCGCTACAATTAGCACGCTCGCTCGGTTTGCGCCGGGTTATCCGGCATGCCTATGCCGGCCTGGTAGATATCAGACTCCTGCAAGGAAGGGGAGAGGAAGCCGTTGTTTATTTGAAACAATCTTACGCCGTTCGTGACAGCCTGCTGAACACTTCCAAGGTTAGGCAGATTGTGGAACTAGAGGCGAAGCATACCCTTCAGCTTAAGGAACAGGAAATCAAGATTTTGGAAAACGAAAACAGGATCCAAACCATATGGAAAAACCTGCTGATCGCTTTAGTATTCTTTTTGATTTTGATTTCTGCAGGACTGTATCAACTCCAACAATACCGGCACCGCAAAAATCAGGAGATGCTCAATCTTGAAATTGATTATTTGACACGGCAACACCGCGAAACAGAGGATAAGTATAAGGCTTCACTAGTAAAGGAAACGGATGAAGAATTTGAGTCGCAAGATCAGAAGCTGCTAAGAGTGGCGATTTCAACAGTGGAAAACAACATCAGCGATCCGCAATTCGGTGTGGAGAAAATGGCGGCCGAAATGAATATGAGTCGAACGAATCTGCACCGAAAACTAAAATCAATTATGGGTCTTCCTCCCAGCGAATTGATTCGGAGTATCCGCTTGCGGAAAGCGGCCAGACTCATACTCAGTAAGGTCAATTCCGTTTCACAGATCGCACTTTTGGTCGGCTTTGACGACTACGCCCATTTCTCAAAGTCGTTTAAGAAACATTTTGGGGTGTCGCCAACCAACTATGAAGAACACATCAAGGCCCAGCAGGAAGTACCTCAGGATGCCTGAATCAGAAAAGGTTTGATCCACGCCTTTTTTGTAGTTGTCAGCAGGTTACAAACGATAGTCATCACGTCCAAAACCACCGTTTTAGAGCTCGATGAGACCTGTTCACATGTTATTGGTGCAATTCGACAACCTCATAACCCGGCCTGACCGGGCCATTTTCCCGTATAACTGGCACAAGGAGTGACCTGTCTTGCTTACGGATAAATAAACCGATACTAATATGAGCGTTTCAACCAGAAGGACGTTGGCATTAATGATCGGAATCTGTATTGCGATATCTATCGTCTTGAAAGTTGTGATCGAGGGTCTAAACTGAACTCGCTTGAATGAGAACCATTTAAAAACTAACTCTATATGACTAAAGTGATCATCAATGAACAATTGAATCCCAACAAGGCATTGTGGGAAAAGGGCGACTTCACCCAAATCGCTCAAACGATGCGCGAAAGCGGGGAAGCCATTGCAGCACAATTGGGAGTAACACCAGGCTTGCGTGTTTTGGATCTGGGATGTGGCGATGGAACAACAGCCATTCCGACAGCCAAACTCGGAGCCAAAGTATTGGGAGTAGACATTGCTAAAAACCTCGTGACAGCGGGAAATCTTCGCGCCGACCAGGAGAAACTCGACAACATCAGCTTTCAGGAAGGTGATGCTTCTAACCTCAGCGGGCTTACCAACCATTCATTTGATCTGGTGGTGAGCATCTTCGGAGCCATGTTTGCCCCAAAACCCATGGATGTTGCAAAAGAGATTGTGAGGGTAACAAAGCCGGGAGGAAGAATTGTCATGGGAAACTGGATTCCGGGCGACCCAACTCTTGTAGCACAAATACTCAAGATCAGTTCATCCTTTACACCGCCACCACCGGAAGGATTTGTCAGCCCTATGCTGTGGGGAGACGAAACTCACGTGATTTCACGTTTCGAAAATGCGGGAATATCTCGGCAGAATATTTATTTCGAACGTGATTCCTACACGTTTCACTTCACAGGCTCGCCCTGGGAATTTGTCCATCTATTTAGAAACTATTATGGACCAACGATGAATGCATTTGCTGCCGCGGAGGCAAACGGAAAAACAGCGGAGTTGCAGCAGCAATTGGAGGAACTGTTCGTGCGTCAAAACATTAGCAAAACGGCAACGAAGACTTCCATTCCAGCAGCATTCTTGCGCGTCACAGTCAACGTACCGAAATAAACTCACACCCAAGCGCAGAGTCCCCCGAGAACTCGGGGTGACTCACGTTTTCAAAATGTCATCTTGAGCACTTGCTGCATTCGCTTGGGACCTGCGCCAATGGAATGGGTTTGCGGATTGAATACGACAGGTGAATTCTTACGCGATCCCGATAATTATCGGGACTGATTCCGCTAAAGCTAACGATGGTTATGGCAGCACAGCTATGCTGAATGAGATCCTTCGCGGTAAAGCTGATGCTCTAAAGTACATCCGTGCCTCCATTTTTTATGAGCAAGTCTTTGATAAAGAGAATACGCTTAGGATGACAGTTTGAAAGGAGACTCTGCGTTGATAAATGCAGATTTTATTCGCAGGGCAGAACAAACACTTATTGCTCAGCCTTCATCTTGTTTCGGTACTGTGTCTCAAGATCGGCAACGGACTTCTCATATTCTTTCCGATCCGAAAAAGCTTCGGGATTATAGGCATCACCAGGCTTGTGTTTGCTGTGAAGTGCAAACTGGCTGGCGTGGGACGAAAGCCAGAGATCAAATGAAAGTTTTTTCAACGCATCCAGCGTATACGCATAATCCTTTGCGATATCCGGATAGGTTTGAATTCCAGAAAATTTTCTATCCGTGATAATGGATGGCATGTTGACAATGAGAACTCGGTAAGTTTTGCGCTCATCCTTTACATCGAACAAATAACTGCTCGAACCTTTTGTATGACCGGGATGGTGTAACATAACCAGTCGCATGTTGCCCAGTTTTATAGTGTCACCATTTTGCAAACGCCGGTCCACGTGGACAGGTTCAAAAGATTTTCCGTATTTGCCCAATTCGTAATCCGAGCTACCACCATCTTCTAATGCGGCGGCATCTTTAGTATCGGCCATCAGCTTAGCCCCGGTTTGTTGTTTGATAGCGGCCATCGCAGCCACATGATCATAGTGCGCTTGAGTTGTTAGCAATATTTTTGTGTCTGCCAATTTAAAGCCTAAGGTCTTAATGTTGTCGTTAATCAGTGACGCAGAGGCAGCCAACCCCGTGTTGATGAGAATGTTTCCTTCAGGAGTTACGATCAGATAGCACGCAAGGTCATAGGTGCCAACGTAATACAAATTGCCAACGATACGAAAAGGAGCGTAGGGTTGCGACCACTGCGGGTTTCTGTTTTGAGGTTCACTTACCTTTTGTGCAAACGCAAGATTCGCCAATGAAGTGATGATTAGTGTCAGTAAGAGTAACTTGCTTTTGATCATAGTTATTTGAAACCACGAGTCGTTTTTGTTGAGTTTCCTGCCCGCGGCTTTTCACTGATAATTACATTAAAAAAACTGAAACTGAAAAATGTTCAAGATTCAATCGTCGATCCCAGTGTGCATTAGAAACGGAGTCAGATCCTTCGCGGTAGAATTCATCTGTTGTTATCCGACTCTTAAAACCCATCCCATTGACGCAGTCCTATGACAAGGCAGGAAGCGCTTACAATGACGTCCCTCGAACTACTTTATTATCAATCAATACTAGTGCAGCAACAAATTAATTTTGCATCACTCTTGATCATGACCTTTCATCCATTTGATGATTAATGCAGGTCACAAAGGCCACGAAGAACCACGAAGGCCACAAAGCATTTCTCTTTGTGATGCGCCACCGCTATAGCTTTAGCGCACGCGGTCGTTGTGCAAACTTAGTGCCCATCGTGACCCTGCATTTTCATTTCGCGATTTTACTCCAAATGCAACTGCAAAATTTCCTTGATTGAACACACGTCTTTTTAACATTTTTTCCGTGACCCACGGTGTCTAACTCAGGATGACAGTTTGAAAGGAAACCAGACGTCATAGCAGAGTCTCTCAAGCCTCTTGAGGACCCTGCATTTTTGGAGAATAATCAGGATGCGTGAACGTGATTCCATTCAAGACTCACCACTCCGACCTTTTCGGTTTTGCCTTTGAGAAGAAGCGTTCCCAACGGTTCAGCTTTCATATTTTCATTCGCTTCAAGTTTGGCGAATAAGTATTCAGAAACCAGAAAGCTTTTTTTGTACTCATTGCAAACACTTTGAATTCGTGCCGCGGTATTCAATGTATCACCGTGGTAGGCAATATCTCTCTTAACTTCGCCGATCTCAACGGCCGTGACTTTCCCTGAGTGTAACCCTGCTTTGAAGTCCGGGAGAAAACCAAAGGTTGTCTTATAATATTCAGCCCGGTCGCGAAACTGCATCTGACAGGCAAAGTAAAAGTCGACACAGAAGTTGTTTTTAATCCCTTCTTCCTCCATCCACGTCACGACAATTTCGTCTCCCACGTACTGATAAACCTGAGCACGGAAGGGTAGAAGGACCTGGTTGATGTCCATGAAACAATCCCTTATAAATGAGCTGTACCTTAAGTGACCCAATGCCTCGGCCGTCGTGGTGGATGACTTCAGATCCATGAACATAAAAATCCTTTCCTCTTCCTTTGGATTCCGGTACCGGCCCAACAGCAACGGAATCAATACGCCGGGACCATACTTCTTATTTACCTGGTTGATGAAGCTGATCAGGAAAGTCATGAAAGAATAATAAATGAGCAGCAGATAGAACAGATACCCCCACGATCGATCACTCATAGTGATTTTAAGCGTTGGCGCGATCAAAACATTGAACAACACAAACCGCATGATGACTAATATAAGAATGAGAGTGCCTAAGGAAATCAAAGCTTTCAATACGATTAATCTTCCGAGGGCCTGACTTCTAAAGAATTTTTTATCGAGATAGTAGGAGGTCAGCCCAAGCGTGACGCCATAAATTATCCCAAACACAACGGATACCAGCATAAGGGGTCCCAGCGGTCCGGCTAGCGGGATGCCTGTTGCGTCACCAATGATCAGAGAATTAAAATGTAGGATCAATGCCACCAAAATATTCGCTACGATCCAAAAATTTGTTTGAGTGCCCACATAGGTCAACACGGGAAATTTCGCGGTGTAGGCCTGCGCTCGTGTCGTGTACGTAAAGGGTTTTGAGGTCATTTTAGGAAGCAGTATTACATTAACCGAAACGTTTGGCGTTTAAAAATCCAATCGGTAAAGCCGTTGAACCCTTCATTGCCATGTCAGCCATAATTTCACCAACTACGCTGGCAAACTTGAATCCATGACCACTGAAGCCGGTGGCGATTACTACATCTTTATCGTGTTCCCCTAAGTAGTCGAGTATGAAATTTTGATCAGGGGAATACGTGTACAAACAGGTCTTCATTACCAGGGTTGCCTCGTATCCATTTGGCATAAACTTGTTCAAAGCCTCTATTAACACCTTTTCATCCGATTCTTTTGTATTTCGATTCACAGCGTCGGGGTCTGTCGTTTCTGCTCCGGGATAGTGCAGCGCCAGTTTTAATCCAACGGGCCCGCCAAATTTCCCCACGGGCAAGATCGGGAATCCATAAAAATCGTTTACTCCATCTTCTAGTATCCAACAAGGAAACTTTCCGAGAGTGAAGTCATCCCACTTTTTCGGTTTCATCCAGCCGACTGCTTGCCTTGTTATGGTTAGCTTTGATGCATAGCCTGGAATCATCTTTCCAGCCCATGGGCCAGCCGTTATAATCAACTTGGGAGCTTGGTAGGTACCACGGCTCGTTTTAACCGTGATAGTTCCATTGGTGCGTTTCCATTCCAGCACTTTTTCATTACTTCGAATCACGGCCCCCTTTTGAATCGCCTGGTCAACAAACAACAGTATACAACGCTCCGGAGGTAAAAGCCCTGCATCGGGCTCCTCCAATCGATCAAAGTCTTTCGGAAGGTTGAACTGAGGATATTTTCGCGAACATTCTGCCTCGGTGAGTCTGTTTACGGGAATTTTGTATTTCGCTGACGAAACCTGAACTCCTTTTATGAACACGTCCGTCTTTGCCCCAAAATACACCAACCCAGTTTTGAAATAGAGCTCGGCACCTGTTTCGGATTCAAGAGTTTTCCAGTTATCGTAAGCACGCTGCAACAGCGGCACATAGTCAGGATGCTCAGCATAAGCCTTCCTAATGATTCGACTTTGTCCTGCGTGAGAACCCAACTCGTGCGGAATATCAAATTGCTCCAACCCTAACACGCGGTACCCTTTTTTTGCCAGATCATAACAGGCCGCTGATCCCATACTTCCTACACCCAAAACAATAACATCATAATTGCTTTGAATGGGTGCACTTTCAATTTCCTTTTGCACGTGAGCGTAAAGTTGTGAATAGGAGAGAGAAGCAACCAGGCTTCCGGCCGTGTGATTGATAAAGGTCCTGCGTTTCATTGTATTGGACTAATGAGGAATTCCAATATAGTCATTCCGAGGGATTGCGTGGATTGAGGTCCAATGCAATCCTCTAATTTGCGCGACTTTGGTGTCGCGCTTCGCCAGCATCAGAAAATCGAGTAGATTAAGGAATGAAATTATTTTTTGACGACGCGGGTAAAAGCTGAGCCTTCCTTGAATATAAATTTTACCAGATAAGCGCCCGCTTCGGATCGGGAAAAGTTAAGCGTGTTGTCTTCCTGTACAACGTCATTTCGAATTCGTCCCAATTGGTCGAATACTACTACGCGATATGGCTCCTGAATATTTATTACCACAAAGTCGGTAGTTGGGTTCGGATACACATGCTTTTGCAGATCAAGCTCTTCAATACCCAGGATAACATTGACCAGCAGGGAGCGCACTATGTCTTCCGCGGCATGATAGTTCTTATTCCCTGATTGACGAGCTGTTATGTTTACCATTCCGTCCTTCAGGATTGTCGCAACATTTCCAGCAGTCGAAACAATTTCATCATCCGATGATTCATACGTTATATCCAAACCTGAATTGCTCTCGGCTGAAAGTGTAAACGAACCTGCATCGCTTGTCTGGTCAGGCAACTCATCAAATGAAATAACTTGTGCGGCCTTTTCAATGGTTAGCACTTGATGTACCGGTGGCGCTGCGCCATACAAATTATTACCCGGCTGTTCAGCTATGATTTCTATTATGCCTGCTCCGTGAATGGAAACAGTATTGCCACTTACTGATGCGATGGTTGGATCCGACGACGACAATATAACTTCTAAACCCGCGGACGAAGTACCATCGATAGTGAACGGTTCATCACCAAATGTCTTCCCAGCCAAAGAGCTTAAGATGAGAGATTGGTTTGCCTTGTCGATCGTGAGTGATTTGGCGATGGAAGCTGGAAGATAGAAGGTATTGCCAGCCTGCTTCGCGGTTATAAGAACGGTACCCACACCATAAATCACGATTTCACCGTTGACAACTTTTGCTATACCGTCGTTAGAGCTGGAGTACTCAATTGGCAGCCCAGTGTTGCTTTTGGCATCAAGCACAATTGAAGGATCTCCGTACCGGTAGTGCGCGAATTCGCTGAAGGTCAATACCTGGGGTAAAAAATACTGAGAGGCTACGGGGTGGTTTCCATCCGCCCTTAGCTCAAAGTTGACCTGCATGTTTTTGTCAGCGATATCAACACTGTAAAGATCCATCAATTGTGGACTGTCCAGCTCAACGCTAAGCAGGACTTCATAAGTCCCGCGCGGTAAATTCTTAAACTCATAGAATCCGGATTCGTCTGTATAAGTAATTCCAACAACCTGACCGGATGATAAAAGTATGATCGGAAGGGACGAGGATGACAGCGGTGAGGACTGTGGCTGTGCGGACCTTCCGGAAGGGGTTCCTGATGCAACAAAACCATTGATGATTCCAGTGCCGGATCCCAATGAATTTACTTTGAGGATGTCAAAGGTCACATTCATGTTGGCTGATGCGGTGAAGAAGTTACCTGGTTGAAGCATAACGGTCTTGCCATAGATAGTAGGCACGTAATCGGGATACTCTAAAGGATCAGGAATGAAATAGAGGGTATGCGGATGTGTGTCGATAGGAAATGAAAAAGACGGTCCCTCATACGGCACGACCTTTTGAATGAAACGCACATTGCCTGACCCGTCATCCTGGTAAAGAAATAGTTTTCCCTTCGTGATATCCTGACCATCCTCGCCCTTCACCGTACCGGTTAATGTGTACTCCGTCGGAGATACAACCAGGGTCGTGTTCATCGTCGAGGGTGTCGTATTGCAAGAACTTGCGCAGGAAACCGAAACCTGATATGTACCAACGGGCAATGCTGATGCTAGATTAAGTGTGACGGATTTGTTTGCCGTTTGGCCAACGCTAAAGTCGATGTAAACATATTCTTGTTGAGAATGTACGGTGGTATTCCCGTTATTCCTTACAAGAACAGTGTAGTATTGATAAAAGCCGGATGTATTACCCGTATTGGTAAGATTTAGATTCACGTTGACTTGCAGGTCTGTATCGTCTACAGATCCGCTGGTGCTCAGACTGTTAAACGCAACGCCACGTATTGGCGGCGGAGCAATGTAGATGGGGTGGCTATAGTCTGTATACGTGTTGTTTGATTTGTTAGCCTCTGACACCCCATTTTCATTGACAATAAGCTGGAGGAAATACGTCCCCGAAGATGTTTGGGTAATAGGAAAAAACTGAGATAAAGTTTTCTGTTCGCCAGGGCCAAGATAGCTATGGCCTGCATAGAGATTACCGGTCACATAGGGATCATATGATATGCCGCTGCTTGGAACTAGTCTTGCGCCGATCGAGTAACCGGATACACCGGTCGTTCCGTTGTTGCGGACTGCAACGTCTACTTGCACGTTTCCTGACGAGCCGAATACATCAGCGCTCGTAATTGAAAGATCAACATTGGATGTTTCGATGGTTATAGGCACCGTGAAGACATTGTTACTTTCATTGGTCTCTTCAAATTGTTGCACCCCCGACTGATCGCGATCTACCCAGGCTATAATGTTATAGTTGCCGTTGGCAACGGTCGGCAAGGCGAATGGAGCCCATTGGTCCGACGCGACATCATCAGGGCCGTACAGCGGTACCGTTTTTACGTAAAGATGCGTGTCGTTTGAACTATAGGTAGCGTCCGCACTGAGCACAAAATGAATTCTAAGGGCTTCACTTGCATCTGTTGATCCAAGGTTTTCCAACAAATAACTTGGAATTACTAGATCGTTCTGCGTATAGGTGGCCTTGTTAAGAGTATAGGAAGTCAACGTAAAATCAACGTCAGGTGCCCTGACAGTAATTGGAATAACAAGAGTATTGTTTGTTTCATTAGTCTCTGGTATGCGATTGGAGTAGTCGCCCTGGATGATCAAGAAGTAGTTGCCAGGAGCTACATCAATACCCTGACTATATGTTGGTGGCGCCGTGTATGACTGTCCTGCTGCCAGCGAATATGAAGAAAAACCCTGCATATAAACGTCACCGTAGCCCAATTGTGTATCGGTTGATAAATATGGCATGACCTCGAAATAGTTGTTAATTCCGACGATACCGGTGTTCTTAATGGTGATTTCGCCCGAAAATTCTTCGTAACGGTCGAAGGTTGTGGGCCCCGAATAGTTAGTGATAACAATGTCTTGTGAAAATGCGGCTACCTGTAGCAGGAAAGCCGCAACGGTTAGAATATGTCTCATCTCAAACAACCAGTATAGCCACTAAGGATAGCTATGACTCCAAGTTTTAAGGTTTAACCTGTTTACCTAGTCAGATTTCCCGTTTTTGAGGGGAAATTGATCCAATCCAAAAGATTGAAAGCAGGCCCAATTAATAAAATATAGGCAAAATTAGTAACCGTTTCGTATTCTCAAAGTTTCCATTTTGTACCTAAGGATTATCAGCTATGAAAAGGAAATGTTTGCTAATCGTTATTCTTTGTCATTTCTACGTCTCGCTCTCCGCCTGCACGATAATTTCTGCTTCCCTGAACGGAGAAGTTCTCGCCGGCGGCAATGAAGATTACGACAATCCCTTTATCAGGGTGTGGTTCAATCCTCCTACGGCGGACCGATACGGCTCTGTTTGCTTCGGATTCCCTGACCTACAGCCACAAACCGCCATGAATGAACATGGGCTCTTCTTCGACTTCACTGCCCAGGAAGGCATCGATCCCTCAAAATTGAATTTGAAAAATCCTTATTACGGGGACCTAACCTTTGAACTCCTTGGCAAGTGCAAGAACATCGGGGAGGTGTTGGCCTTTCTAAAGACTCACGATTACGCATTCCGTTCACAGGCTTTGATCGCAGATGCCTCCGGCCGTTCATTGGTTATTAATGCAGGGATCATTGTTGAAAAAACGGGTAGCTATCAGATCAATACCAACTTTAATATTTGCAATCTCAAGGACCGGAACTTCAACTGCTGGCGGTATGAATTGGCAGAGAAGGAACTTTCAACGACCAAGGAAATATCCATCGACTACTTCAAAAAACTACTTAAAAGCACCAGCCAGGAAGGCAAAACAGGGACGTTGTATTCCAATATTTATGATCTGAAGCGCGGACTCGTTTATGTCTATCTGTACCGCAATTTTGACGAAGTGTATGTGATCGACCTTAAAAAGGAGTTGAGCAAAGGATATCGCATTGAGGCGCTTTCGAGTCATTTTAAGAACACAGCTGCTTTCAAACAGCTGGTCACAAGCCATCCGGAATTCAATAGAGAACAGATTCTGAATGAAATCAATCAAAAAGGTCTTGATGCTACGCTTAAGCACTACGAGGCGTTGAAAAAGAGCGATGCATCCAAGCAACCTAAGATTAATGAATGGATGACAGACGCAGCCATTATTTCAATTGTGAATGCTTATAACAAGCATTCCTCAGGTGGGGCATGGCATTACCGGTATAACTTCCCCTCAAGTTATGACGTCTGGAACGCTGGAGGCGACTTAAAAGATGCAACAACAATATTCCAATGGCTGTTAGATTCAAAGGCCGGATCGCCGCCGGAAATTTTCGAGAATGAAATGCTCGGCTATCTGAACATCATGCAAGGGAACAAACAAATTGGCGAGGAGTATTATAAAAAAGCTCTTGCTGAAGCTCCCAAGGAATCTGGAAACTATAAGAGGTCAGTACAGATGCTGGCGAAGATGAAGTAGGTATCCTCTCACCAATTCCTTTAACTCAAATTTCATTGAAGTAATACCCAGGCACCTAAGTAG
>DATHIE010000556.1:0-10268 GCA_035316905.1 Chryseolinea sp.
TTGGCGGCATCACACAACCAGACCTCTTTTTCATCCGGCGTCAATCCAATACCATGACTAGGACAACCGTGCCGCTTAACCGTACCTTGTTGAAAACCTTCCACTTCCACATGATGTAATTTTTTTCCTGTTCTTATATCGCCGATCTCGAACCCAAGTAGCCCGTTGATATTTACGTAGCATAAAGATTGCGATCCATTGATAGTAAAAGGCCGGATGGCATGATCAAACGGACCAACCTGTTTAATCACGGTATGGGTACGCGTGTCCGCTACACCAAGCGTGGGAGTGCGCAGTCCTGCCATGTACACGTTCATTCCATCGGGACCATAAAGTGTATTGTGCGCGCCAGAGTTCGCTTGTACCTGTTTTATTACTTCACCCGTTTCGGCGTCAACGACGTTCCAATGCTCCTTCTCCAGCGTCGGAAGGTAAATTACTTTCCCGTCGGGTGAGATGGAAAGCCGGTCACAACCGCCTTCGTATTGCTTTTCCCACACAATCTTTTCAGTAGCGAGATCAATTCGTTGCAACGCCTCAAGTGTCGTAACATAAATGCTATTTGTAGCGAGACTAACTGCCACGCCTTTGACATTCGACGGAGTACCATCCGCCTTCAGCCCAGAGGTAGGAATACGTTTTACAAGCTTATATCCATCACTGATGTCGTAAACTAGAATACCATGTCCTCCGTACTCAAGATAATTCCTGATACCCGGAACGGCGACATAAAGGTATTTTACTGTCTTTGCTGTTGACTTATTCTCCAATGACGGAGACCAGGACGTCGCAATCATTAGCAGAAGTCCGGACAAAATAATAAACAGGGATCTATGGATGTGCTTCATGGAATCAAATTAGAAAGATTGAGCCACATGTTGTTCTCCATTCATAAAAAAACGCCGCTCAAAGAGTAAGTAGAAAATACCTGAGTGTTGCTTTATTGAGAGTTATTTTGACGGTCCTAGTGTGCAAACAAGGAAATTTTGCAACATGCATTTGGAGTAGCACCGCTAGTTAAAATGCGGGGTCACGATGGACACTAAGTTTGCACTCCGGATAGCTATCGGGAGATCACAAAGAGAAACGCGTTGTGGACTTAGTGGTTCTTCGTGGCCTTTGTGACCTGCATTAATCATCAAATGGATGAAGGTCACGATCAAGATTGATCAGAATTAATTTGTTGTTACCCTAGTCCTCCATTTAAACACTCAACACTCAACAAAACAACACTCAACACTCAAGACGATGCTTACTCATATCGAAGTGAGTCTACCGGGTTCGCCGTCACAGACCGCCTGATCTTATAGCTAATGGTTGTCATTGCTATCGACAGGAGAATGATGAGAGCCAGCGAGATCACGGAAACGTTCACGGCCTCGTAGTATTCCCATACGCTGTTCATCAAGCTGTTCACCATCACAGTTCCGAGCATTGAGCCTATGATAAAAGAGAACACCATGATAACGACAAACATTTTGCTAATCTGAAATACCATGTGCGGAAGCGACGCTCCGAGTATCTTGCGGATACCCAATTCCTTTGTTCGCTTTTGGAGGTTCAACGAAACAAGAGAATAAAGACCAGACACCGACATGATGATGGCGACCAATCCCATAAAAGTATATAATATCACAACGCTGTCGAAATGTTCGAGCGACATGGACATCTGGTGTTCCATCAGTCGCCCCGGATACAACTGAGTGGGGAAAAGTTTTTGCCAAGCTTCTTCGATGTGGGAATTCAGCTTTACCAGGTCATTCGGATCAGTTGATGCAACGAGATACCTGTATTCGTCTGCGGCCACATACCTGAATGCAACGGGAGTCAGCGGCTGAAACAATGCTCTCAGATAAACATCCTTTACTACGCCAATGACATACACTTGCAACGTGTCATTCAATAATATCCGTTTACCGACGGGCTGATCACCCAACGCAAAAACACGTACAAATTCCTCATTGACCACAATTGACTCATTTTTATCAGATGTCTGATCGCGCTGAAATTCCCTGCCTGCAAGAACACGAATATTCACAGTCTTGAAATAACCCTCACCAACATTCAAGACATCAATCTCCTTTTCGACCCTATTGTCAGCACGTGCCGCGGCCTTATATGAATTTGAATAGATCTGGTGCTCACTTCCACCAACTGATTGAACCACGGAGCCTGATTCGATTTCATTTTTCAGCAAATCAAATTTTGAAGGATCGTCCAATGGTACTTGTACAATAGATCGCCATGAATATCCGAGGTCGTATGCCTTTTGAAATTTCGAATTGAAATAAAATGCCAGGGCAAAAATGACAGCTGCAAGCGAAATGCTGAACTGAAACACAAGCAAACTTTTCGTCAGCCAGTTAGCTCCACCGAATCTCGTTGTGCCTCTTAAGATCTGAATGGGTCTGAATGCGGAGATATAAAACGCCGGATAGCCGCCTGCAAGCAGTGCTGTAAATACCATCAGTGCAGTAAGCATGACGAAAAACGGGATATTGTCGTTGTAACGGAGTTCCATTTCGATGCCTGACCACATCCCATTCCAACCATCGGTAAAGTATTCGGCCAGGATCAACGCCAGGGATAGGGCAAAAAGACAAAATACCATCGTTTCAGCAAGGAATTGAAATATCAATTGCTTCCGCTTTCCACCAATCACTTTCCTGATGCCGATCTCCTTCAGCCTGCTGCCAGACACAGCAATCGCGTTGTTCATAAAATTGAAACACGCGACCAGTAGGAGGAATCCAGCCATGGCGAAAGGAGCGATGACAGCAGCGGGCGGCATTGACATGTTCATCCAATGACCCTGAACTCGCTCACGAGCAGCACGAGCCGCCATACCTTTAAAGGGCTCGATATAAAATGACTCTATCTTCAAGTCCGGTCTCGCGTCATTCTGCGTCTTGATGTAGCCACTTAATTGTTTTTCAATACCAGCAATTGATCCAGTGTTATTTAAATAGAGGAAAGTTGTTGCCCAGCGTGACCAGTCGTTTTCGAGCTCCTGACGCTTCGACGGATCTATATAATAGTTATCATAGGTTGATATCAACTTAAAACGAAAACTGGAGTTAGCAGGGAATTTTTTGTATACACCGCCCACCACAAATTCACGGGGTTCACCAGAGATAAGCTGCGTCAATGGCATGCCTACCACATCCGACTTTCCAAAATATTTTTTTGCAAGCTCGTCGCTTATTACTATCCGGCCTTTGTCATTCAGATCCAGCGAACCATGAAGCAGCTCCATGCTAAAAATCGCGGTGAAAGAAGGGTCGACGTATACGAACCCTTCCTCGAATAGCTCATTGCCAATCCGAAACTGGGAGTCCTTGCTTATGTACTGGATCACTTGCTCACCATCCCGCAGCGTTTCCCGTACCAGGTTAGCCACCGGCATTGGGCAAACCCCGAAAGGAACCTTGCCTCGTTCAGTCTGTTGCCAAAACGCAATTCGATACAATCGTGCAGCATTGGACTGTTGTTTGTCAAATTCAATATTGTATTGATAGTTCACCCATGCGGTGATGCAACAACCAAGAGCGATGCTCAGTCCAAGGAGGTTAATTATAAATGCTGTCTTGTTTTTGAAAAATGTGCGGAATGCAAGGCGAATGTAGTTGAGTAGCATAGGAGGTTTTTTGTAAGACGTCCTTATAAAGATAATGTTACTGGTTTAGAAGTTAGAAGTTAGAAGGTAGAAGTTAGTAGGGGTGTGGGTGGGGGAGTGGGAAGTCGAACTGGGAAAATTCCGGTGGGAGAATGAATCAATTAGTACTTAAAATAGTGTTGTAACATTTAATCCGGGTTTGACGTTTCTAGGAGAAAACGTAGTAAATCTTTAAATTTGAACCATGTTTAAGAAGGTAATTCTCTTCATTATCAAAGGTGAGCTCTTACTATGGGCCATTTTTGGCGCAGTTGCAGGTGTGGCTTATTTGGTCTCCAGCTTCCTTTGAGAGACTGACTCAACATTTCAGCAGCGACTCGACATTTTAGGAGTTCCCTGAGCGCATTTTCAATGTTGCCGTCTGTAACACCGTGATTCGGACCTTCGTACACCACTCTGTCGAAACATTATCCAGGCGATTCATTTATGATCTACTTGTTCGGGCTCTCGGTCGCATTTTTTCTGTTTGCCCTAATTCTCATCAAAAAAAACAAAAGTCGACCGGACTATATTCTATTGGTCTGGATAGGGGTGATGGTCATCCATATGCTCCTGTTCTACCTTGACTACCGCGAAGTCAGCTATCAGTATCCGCATCTTTTGGGTGTAAGTCTTCCAATCCCAGTTCTTCATGGCGTGATGTTATACTTTTATACCCTGGAGTTGATTCGAAAGGAAAATCAAATCACTCTCAAGAAGATCTTGCCGCATTTGGTTCCTTTTTTTGTGCTTGCGATACTTGCGATTCCGTTTTACCAGCTAACGGGCGAAGAAAAAATTGAAGTGTATCGTCAGGCTGGCCGCGGTTTCGAATGGTACACAACGATACAGAATTTTGCCTTAATGCTCTTTGGCTTCGCGTATTCAATTGCCTCGATCATCGAAATACGAAAATGCCGACGCCGGCTTCTCGATAACTTCTCAAACATTGATAAAAAAATGCTACGATGGCTGGAGTATCTTGCAATCGGACTAGCAATCATTTGGCTTGTTTCAGCCTTCTTTAGTGATGAGATCGTTTTTGATGCAGTTGTATTATTTGTACTGTTCATAGGATTCTTTGGTATTAATCAATACCCTGTGTTCTACTCCCTGATGGAACCCGAAGTATCTTCAGCCAACGTAAAGCCAGAAACTCCACTGAGGGATATTCTATCTGAAGAAGCAGACCTCAACCTTGAAAAATACACCAAGAGCAAACTTAGGGACGACGAGGCGTCCGCCGTAATGGACCGCCTCGAAAAAATAATGTCAAACCAAAAGCCATTTACCAACGCCGATCTTACTTTAAATGAATTGGCAAACTCCATCCACGTATCGCCCAATCACCTTTCTCAGGTAATAAATACGTTGAGTGGGAAGACCTTTTACCATTATATCAATACATATAGAATAGGTGAATTCCTGAAGTTGTCGTCCTTGCCCGAAAATAGAAAGTTTACCTATCAGGGTATGGCTGAACAATGCGGGTTCAGCTCAAAGACGACCTTCAACAAATACTTCAAACTCCAAACCGGAAAAACCCCTTCCGAGTATTTCGGCGTCACAGCCAGCGAGATAGCCTGACGACTCAGGTGGCTGGGTTCCTAGCTACCTAGGCACCCAGGCCCCAAAATAACTTCCCTTTCACGTCCACGCCTGTAGGAACGCACGACTGGCAACCTGGATTTTCCGTGAAATGTCACAAAACCCAAACAATTATGCACAGGTCAATTTATTTTTTTCTGCTCTTCCTTTCAGCCGCATGCGAACCGGAAGATTGGTCTAAACCAGGAAACCTTGTTCCCCTTACTGCCGATCAGAATGCCAGCGTTCCATCACAGCAAATCAACGGCACGCTCCTGCATGTTGAATCCTATGGAACACCAACCGATCCGATTATCGTTGTGATACACGGCGGCCCGGGCGGAGACTTTCGATCGTTGTTAAATGCAAAAGTTCTCGCAGACGATGGCTTTAATGTTGTGTTCTACGATCAGCGCGGGACCGGACTTTCTAAACGCGAAGACCGCGGGCAGTTTGAAGACAAAGGCGCCATCGATCTTTTCATCGAAGATCTCGACAAACTCATCAGTTTATATCGGTTCGGCCCTGAACAAAAGGTCTTCCTCATGGGGCATTCATGGGGTGCTATGCTGGCCACGGCGTATATCAACAAGCATCCCGAAAATATAACGGGGGCGGTACTGGCGGAGCCCGGTGGATTAACGTGGCCCCAAACAGAAGACTACCTCTCACGCTCCAACGAGGTAAAGCTATTTAGGGAGGCGATCAACAACGCACTGGTTCCCGAAGCGATCATCGCAGGAAAATCACAACATGAGATCCTCGACTACAAGGCATCTTTCTTTTCTTCTTACGAGAATGCTCCAGGCAACACAATCGGAAATGAAGGCGAATACCCATTCTGGCGGAACGGCGCGGTGTCAAGCGAAGCGATGAATGAGTATGCGGATAAATACGGTTTTGTCTTTACCTCCAACCTGGGCCAATACACGACTGAAGTTCTATTCTTATACAGTGAACGAAACCAGGCGTATGGTCGTAGCTGGGCAGAACAAGTTTCGGCGCCATATCCAACCGTTAATCTCCAGGTAGTGAAGAACTGCGGCCATGAGATGTTCTACTTTGGCTGGTCAGATTTGTATCCAAAAGCATTAAACTATTTTAATCAATTGAAATGAAAATCAAGAAATTCCTCTTAATCATTTTGGCTGCATTTGCGCATTGCTCATTGTTTGCACAGGAAGTAAACTTCCGCGGCCTTGATAACACAAAACATTTAATCGGAGTTCAATCCGGCGCCGACTACGGCTCTTACTACGGGATATCCTACGGTTACGTTTGGAGAAACAGACTTACACCGATAGTTATTGGTACAGAGTTTACCGTCCCATTCGGAAATAATCTTGTAGACGATTGGAAATCACGCACGAGTCTGCAAGCGGAATTATGGCACTACAATAGTTTCTCCATCAGTGCAAGGCTTTCATCAACCTTCAGGCGTTATAACTCCGACCTAGCAACTTTGCTAAACATAGGATCAGATTTCACGCTGAACGTCGGATATGTGAAGCCGAAATGGAGTGTGGTGGCGCTCGCTAACTTCGATAAACCGATCGTGACACACGTTGAAAACAAATTGCTTAAGGAATACTATCCGGCGATAAAAGATGGTTGGTATGATGAATCGGGGGGCAATTATAAGTTCGGTGTGCGCGGGCAAATCAGTTATAAATCATGGAACACATTCATAACGGTCGGCAAACATTTTGGAAAGAATTTCGAAGATAATCCGACACTTCCTTTTTTCGCAGAAGTTATGGTGCAAAGGAGGCTGTAGGCAGGTACCTGGGTACCTGGGTAAGCGGATTCACTTTCCTCCAATTGAGCAACGATTCATCGAACGTTTGATCAGAGTCATCTCCAACTTGCTGGAGAACTCTGATCTTTGTTTTAACCACAAGCTGTCAAAGGGCTGATTTTTTTACTACCGATTGCTCGAACTTTTCATCGCTTAAATCAGGGATGACTTACATGGCAATTTGTACCATACTATTGTATAATCCTGCCATTCCATCCTTCCACAACATACCTTAAAGCAGAATTCAACCAGAGTTTAAGCTTTAAAAAAAAGTTTAAAATCATTGCAACAGCCCTTGTACATCAAATCGATGTATTGACTCCAACTTTGCCACTGTTATCGCTCCGTCATGACGATAGGCAAACGTAAACAAAATGGAGACAAGTAAACCCGAAACAGTTCCTGCTGTCAATAAATAAACTATCCACACATAAACCCTCAACAAAATGAAAACTTTCACAAAAAACTCAAGAAGAAAATTTATCGGAACTCTTGCTCTTGGCGCTACCGCCGGAATGACTGCTATGGCTGGCCCCTTTGCGGAAAGTGTTACAGTACTTACTCCTGGTGTTAACGACTCCGACGCCTGGTTCAAAAACATCAAGGGGAACCACCGGGTTGTTTTTGATGCGTCTGAACCCAACGACGCATTTGGCATTATCTGGACGTGGGGTTTTTATGCCACAAACAATCAAACCGGATCACCAGACAACGACATAACAGCGGTATGCGTGTTCCGTCACAATGCGATGCCATTTGCGCTCGACGATGGTTTGTGGAACAAGTATAAACTCGGCGAGACTTTCAACATCAAAGACAACAGGACAAAGGCTCATGCGGTGCGTAATCCATACTATAAAGCCACTGATGGCGACTTTCCACTCAACGGAGTTGACGGCATCAAAAAAATGCAGGATAGAGGCGCTATGTTCTGTGTTTGTAACCTGGCGATTTCAGTTTACAGTGGAATGGT
Organism: Chryseolinea sp.; assembly: GCA_035316905.1. Lineage (GTDB taxonomy): Bacteria > Bacteroidota > Bacteroidia > Cytophagales > Cyclobacteriaceae > Chryseolinea. The sequence goes on from DATHIE010000556.1 coordinate 8,014, forward strand.
CGCAAAAAAAATGGGTCTCGACGCTGAAACGGTTCGTAAAGAATGGGTGAGCGGTGTGTTGCCTGGTATTCAAATCGTTCCAGCCGGTATATGGGCATTGGAGCGCGCACAAAAAGCAAGTTGTTCTTACATTTTCGCGGGCTGATCCACCGGTTAAAACCTCTGCCATCCGAGAGTAAGGCTGATAGCCGGTCTTACTCTCTGGTTGTAACGCCCAAGCTATTCTCGGCAGGATATTTCCTACATGTGGGACATGTTTCAATTGCCACCCGAATATGGAACTGAATGTGACTGTCAAGTACAATGGTGTAGGCGCTTTTGTTCGAAGTACTTCGAGTTCGTGGACTCGCGTTCACCAGTCAATTACACCCTTTTTTCATGTCGTTGATTGTCCGGTTCGATATCGGAGGCAATGAAAAAAAATAATTGTTTGATTAGATTGCAACTAAAACGACGGTAAGCAACATCTCTATTCAAAACGTATTCGTTACTACTGATCTGTTCAGATAATAAAAACTTTAGCTTGGAAATCATTGGTTACATCGCATTGATTGGAATTGGAATGGTGCTCGCGCTGACCGGGGGAGGAGGATCACTGCTTTCAGTCCCCATCCTGGTTTATCTCTTTTCTCTTGATGTCGTTACTGCAACTTCCTACTCGTTATTTATCGTGGGAACCACAAGCTTGTTTGGTGCATGGTTAAAACAGAAGGACCAACGAATAGACATTCGATCAGGAATCATTTTCACCGCCTGTTCAGTAGTCGCGATTTTCTCCACGCGCAAATGGATAGTGCCATCGATTCCCGACGAAGTTTTTGTTTATGGTAATGTAGCGCTAACCAAACGTGTGTTGATCCTGGGAGTTTTCGCTCTTCTTGCAATTGTTTCATCGATGGCTATTCTTCTTAAGCGCAATTACAAGACTGAAAAACTGGAGCCACCAAGATTGAAAATGTTGGTTCCGGTAAGCTTCGGCACTGGAATACTTGTTGGATTTGTCGGAGCGGGAGGAGGGTTCCTCATACTTCCTTCCTTGAGTTTTTTCGCCCGCCTGCCCTTCAAGATAGCACTAGGGACTACGTTGCTTGTTATCGGCATGAACTCACTTATCGGATTTGTTGGAGATGTTTTGAATTATGAAATCAACTGGTCATTTCTCCTGGTGATCACAGCGCTTGCCATTACCGGGATGGTAATAGGTAATAATTATACCAATAGGATTCCCATTCAGCGCGTACGAGACTCATTCGGTTGGCTGGTCCTGACTATAGCGTTAGCGATCCTGGTAACTGAGTTTGTTCTATAAATAAAGTCATCTCTGTTCCGCCATCATCGGAATCTTATTGACTTCAACGCACAGCACTTTTGATGGTGTTGAACCTGTCTCATGTCGACAAAAGATGAGCAACTTCCTATCGGGCGAAAGAATTGCACCGTCTTCATACTCTGCTGTGTTTATAACTTCACCAATATTGCGAACGTTGCTCCATATGCCGTCGCTAAAATGCGCGATGTAGATATCATCCATTCCTTTTGAGTCTGAACGTTTCATGCTGTTAAACAATAATATTTTGCTTGTTGCGTCGTAGTATGATGGCCACTGCCACGCTGAAGTCGAGTTAAGGTCTCCCTGGGCCGAATGCTTGTCAGACTGCAAGATCTGCCATTCTTCCTTTCCTCGTGTCGCTGAAAACAGAATTACTTCATTCGTCAATGGCACGGGACAGCATTCATCACCTTTGTTACTTATGGCGCGAAGCGGTTCAGGATCCTTCCAGCCCAAAGACGACCGTCTCACTTTCCAAATATTCCAAACATCCCTTGCATTGTCGGAAGCGCCAGGCCTGTCCGACGCGAAATAAAAGGTGTTGCCATCAGTTGTAAGTCTTCCACCGTAATCATTGTATTTACCCGAAAATGACAACCGTCTTACATTGTTCCATTTCATTCCATCCCAATCCGCCTCAAATAGGAATAGTTTTTTTTCAGTTGTATCCTCCCTTACAAAGTAGATAGTCTTTCCGTTGTTACCGAAACCACAAACTGCGCCTGATATCTTCTCTGGGAAAATCTCCGGTGCATAGGGTCTTATCTGCGCGGAAACGACATTGCCTAAGGAAAGTAGGACCATACTGAAGATTAAGCGCATGATGTTGGTAGGAGTTAGGGGTTAGGAGTTAGAATTTAGGAGTTAGTAGTAGTTGTTTTGGGAGTGGGCCTGCCTCCACAGTAAAACTATAAATGTCACAATG
>DATHIE010000557.1:0-4548 GCA_035316905.1 Chryseolinea sp.
AACAACTAACACGGTCTTATACATTCCTGTTTTGATGAATTGAGCGGCGACGGAAAGTGCATATATAAACCCCGAACACGCATTACGAATATCCAGCGCTGCTATCTTTCCATCAAGACCCAATTCGCGTTGAAGCAAGACACCTGATCCTGGGAAAAAATAGTCGGGCGTAATGGTGGCAAACACAATAAAATCGATATCCTTTTCCGTCAGCTTCGCCCGTTCCAGTGCCATTCGTGTCGCTTTGGCCGCCATATTCGCCACAGTATCTATAGCCGGATTCATCCATCTTCGTTCGTGGATTCCTGTACGCTCAACGATCCATTCGTTGTTCGTTTCCATCAGCTGTGACAGGTACTGATTGGTGATAACGGTTTCTGGCACATGGTGCCCTAGACCTACGATTTTGGAATGGCGCATTCGATTGAAGTTAAGGGATGCTAATTTAACAAATGTTGCCTAATGCTAAGATTGATCCATTTCATGTAATCTGAATGATAGAAAGTGATGTTGCCATCTTCTTTCGCGTTTCATAGCGCCCTCCAGGGCCCCCGATAAATCGGGACATGTTCCATCGGGCCTGCACCCAATCCCCCTCCAGGCCGAAGATTGGCTGAGGTCCCGCTGAAACATGCTGGAAGACCAAATGCACCAGAAGGAAATTCTGTGTGCGAGTTTTTTTTAGTTCTTTAACTTAAATGACATGTGTTGATTGCACTGCTTTTGTCTACGTTGGCAATGCGAATCCATGTCGCGATTTAAATGACGAGATTAACGATACGGCCCGGAACAACTATGATCTTTTTAGGAGCCTTGCCTTCTGTCCATTTGATCACGGCTTCTGAGGCCAGTACCACCTTTTCGATATCTTCCTTTGGCATATCAAGCGCAAAGTTCATCTTGGCCCGCACTTTTCCATTGATGGAGATCGGGTATTCGAATGAGTTCTCCTTCAGATATTGTTCGTCATATGCCGGGAACGACGCGTTAAAGACCGTGTCCGTTTTACCAAGTTCACTCCATAATTCCTCAGCGATGTGTGGCGCAAAGGGAGCAAGGGCTATAACCAAAGGTTCAATGATCGCTCGTTTGTTGCACTTCAACGAACTCAATTCGTTGCTGCAAATCATGAACTCACTTACAGACGTGTTGAAAGAAAAATGATCGATGTCATACTCTATTTTCTTCAAGGTCTTATGAAGAACCTTTAACTCTTCGCGCGTCGGCTCTTCATTGCTGACGTTCAGATTTCCGTTGTTATCGTGCGAAAGGTTCCAAAACTTTCTCAGGAACTTGTAGACGCCATCTATACCGTGTGTATTCCAGGGCTTGGATAACTCCAGGGGACCAAGGAACATCTCGTACATTCGTAGTGTATCCGCACCGTAGTTTTCAATGATGTCATCAGGGTTAACTACATTAAAATAGGACTTGCTCATTTTTTCGACGGCTGCTCCACAGATGTATTTCCCATCTTCGAGAATAAACTCAGCATTGGCAAAATCGGGTTTCCACCGTTTAAATGCCTCAATGTTCAATTCAAGTCCCGATACAATATTTACATCCACGTGAAGTGGATCAGTTTCAAACGATTCTTTCAACCCATTTGACACAAACTTGTTTGTTCCCCTAACCCTGTAGACAAATCTTGAGTCTCCAGTGATCTTTCCCTGATTGATCAGTTTCTTGAATGGCTCATCGAAATTCAGATAACCAAGGTCATGAAGAATTTTAACCCACAAGCGTGCGTATAACAAATGCGCAACAGCATGTTCAGATCCACCCACATAAACATCAACCTGTCCCCAATAGTCCAACGCATTTTTATCTGCAAATGCCTTGTCGTTGTGAGGATCTGTGTATCTCAAAAAGTACCATGCCGCACCCGCGTGTGTCGGCATCGTATTGGAATCCCTTCTTTTTCCTGCGCTAAAGTTTACCCAATCCTTTAGGTTTGCCAGCGGACCTTCTCCACCGCCTGATGGTTTGAAGTTGTTTGATTCCGGAAGTTCTAAAGGAAGATCGCTTTCATCCATCGCGTAAGGCATGTCGTCCTTATAAACCACGGGGAATGGCTCTCCCCAATAGCGCTGTCGGCTCCATCCCGCATCTCGCATCTTGTAGTTCACCTGACTTTTTCCGAGTCCTTTCTCTTCCAGCGTCGCGATCACTACATCGATGGCTTTATGCATTACCATTCCATTTATAAAATCGGAATTCTGAAGAATTGCATCCTTGGTTGGATTTGCTTCCTTACCGTTGTAAGCGTCTCCAATAATGTTGGTAATGGAAAGGTTAAAGTGTTTCGCGAATTTATGATCGCGTTCGTCACCACATGGTACCGCCATGATCGCACCTGTTCCGTATCCTGCAAGCACATATTCACTTATCCATACCGGTACTTCTCTTCCGTTAAGAGGATTGATAGCGTATGAACCGGTGAAAGCTCCCGTGATCTTCTTCACTTCTGCCATACGGTCTATTTCCGAACGGCTCTCAACGTATTTCAGGTAGGCGTCAATGTCATCTTGTTGCTTTGCACTTGTGATTTCTTTTACTAACTCATGTTCAGGTGCCACCACCATAAAATCAACTCCGAATATCGTATCAGGACGCGTTGTAAAAACCACGAGCTTGTGCTTGCCTTTTTCACTCTTCACCTCAAATGTTATTCTCGCCCCAACGCTTTTGCCGATCCAATTGCGTTGGATTTCTTTCATAGAGTCGCTGAAATCGATCACGTCGAGACCGGTGAGAAGGCGCTCGGCATATTCTGTGATCCGCAAACTCCATTGACGCATTTGTCTTTTTACTACGGGAAATCCTCCACGGTAACTCACCCCATTGATGACTTCATCATTTGCTAGTACGGTACCCAAAGCCTCACACCAGTTAACGTCCGTGTAAGCCAGATACGCTAACCTGTATTGCATCAGGATCTCCTGTTGGATTTTATCGTCGAAAGATTTCCACTCAGACGGAGAGAATTCTGCTGAACCGGAAGAAGCAACTAGATATTTTGTATTGGGAAATGCATGATGTTTATTTCCTTCTTTTTCGAAGACGGAGATCAGTTCCTTGATCCGCTCAGCTTTCCCTTTTTTTCGATTGAACCAGCTATCGAAGATCTGAAGGAAGATCCACTGTGTCCAGCGATAATAACTTGGATCACACGTTTGAACCTCACGGCTCCAGTCAAATGAGAAGCCAATCTTCGACAACTGATCTTTAAAATTCTTTATGTTGTCTGCCGTTGAAACAGCGGGGTGAATGCCATGATCGATAGCGTATTGCTCTGCGGGTAGTCCGAAGGCATCGAAACCCATAGGATGTAATACATTAAACCCCTTAAGTCTCTTATATCGCGCAACAATGTCGGAGGCAATGTATCCTAGAGGATGGCCCACGTGCAATCCAGCACCGGAGGGGTAGGGGAACATATCCAGGACGTAGTATTTAGGTTTATCTGACTGGTTTTCAACCCTGTATACATTGCGTTTTTTCCACTCCTCGCGCCATTTTCCTTCAATACGCTTGATTTCATCCTTGTTGTAATCGGCCATAACTTTCGTTTGAGGCTGCAAAAATAAGTATTCTCATGAATCTTTCGGCAGGGGAAACCCCCGCCGGAGTCAATAGCTGAAAGCTCGTTTTACAGTCCATCCTATCCCTTCCACAATTCGGTCACTCAGTTTTTTTACCCTCAGCCAAGTGCTCCATGTTTGTCGTGTAATCACGAAAAAATCTCAGATGAGGGTATTGTTTACCATGTTGTTTATAACTGGAGCTGTAACAGGATTTTCGCAGGCAAAGGTCTCCGGAATTGTCAAGGATACCCATGGTGTGCCAATGCCGGGAGCCAATGTTTTTTTGATGGACACCTACGATGGAGCAAGCTCAGGGACGGATGGCGCCTTTACGTTCACAACTGTCGAAACAGGAGAGCAGGTGCTTGTAGTGAAGTACGTAGGGTACAAGGACTTTGAGCAAAAGATCAACCTTGGCGGAACAGAGCTTTATGTGAATTTGATCATTGAAGAGACCGTTAATGAGCTCAGCGCAGTGATGATAACGGCAGGATCGTTTGGTGCGAGCGATGTTTCCAGGCGAACTATATTCAATGCGTTGGACATCGCAACAACGGCTGGCGCAACGGCTGACATAGCGGCCGCATTGAATACGCTTCCGGGCACTCAAAAAGTTGGTGAACAAGGTCGTTTGTTTGTGAGAGGCGGCGATGGTACCGAGACCCGCACCTTTATTGACGGCATGATGGTCCTCGACGCCTATAGTGTCTCCGCACCAAACACGCCATCGCGGGGTCGTTTCCTTCCATTCATGTTCAAAGGTACGAGCTTCAGCACTGGAGGCTATTCGGCTGAGTATGGTCAGGCTCTTTCATCGGCGCTAGTCCTCGATTCTAAAGACAGATCGGAATCCACACGCACAGACATCGGCATCCTTTCGGTAGGAGGGGATGTGGCACATACCCAGGCGTGGAAAAGGGGATCCGCGGCGGCAAAGATCCAATACACCAACATCAAGCCC
>DATHIE010000558.1:0-15026 GCA_035316905.1 Chryseolinea sp.
GGTTTGACATCCAATTGAATGTATCGCCCTCCCAAAAGTCTTCCGTTCAGCAACGCCGTGGACGAATCTGTCAATACAATGTCTGAGTCAATATCCAGGACCACTATCACCCTGTTTTTCGCTTGTTGGATCTCGATCGCGCTTACGCGTCCGACAGCATAGCCGTTAAGAAAAACCTGGTTTGATTCCGTAAGCTCATCCACATTTTGATAAATAGCGTAGTATTTATTCGATGTGGAGAAGAAATCAATCCCCTTCAAAAAATTAAAACCAAAATACAGCAGGGTAATGGATACGGCCATGAACAGGCCGACTTTGAGTTCCTTGGATAGCTTCATTGATTCAAATTTCTATAAATGGATGCAGAAACTACAACAGTTTTGATCCTCAATTTATGGATTCTACATCACTTTTATATTCCTTGAAGGCACGGTATATTCCAGATGCGATAAGATCCTGACCTTCATCGCCCGCCAAAAATTTTTCTTCTGTTGAATTAGTCAAAAACCCTGTTTCTATCAATACGCTTGGCATAGTCGTCCGCCACAAGACAACAAACCCAGCCTGTTTAACGCCCCGGCTCGTTCTTCCAACCCTCAATTTAAACTGCGATTCAACCCTGGATGCAAACTTAAGACTACTCTCCTGGAATGCACTTTGTGTTAAGGTAAATAAAATATAAGACTCGGGCGAGTTATCGAAACCTTCATAACGTTCCTGATAATTCTCGTCCATTAAGATCACAGAGTTCTCCCGCTGCGCGATGGACAGGTTGTTTTCATCCTTATGAAGACCCATTACAAACGTCTCCGTACCAAACGCTTTTGTGTTGGGATTAGCATTTGCATGTATACATATAAAGAGGTCGGCCTTATTCCTATTGGCGATCTCTGCGCGTTCATCCAATGCGATGTAGGTGTCGTTCTTGCGGGTGTATATAACCTTTACATCCGGGAAGTTTTTTTCGATATAACTACCGAGCTTCAAAGCAATCTTAAGGGCAACATCTTTTTCCTTTAGAAGCCTTCCATGCGTACCGTCATCATGGCCTCCATGGCCGGCATCAATAACGATTACATCCACCTTAAATTCCGGGGGTGGATAAGTACTCGATGAATTTAGCAAGGTTATTGCTGTTAGCAGCGCTGTTAATCCGATATTCCTCACTGGCCGTACGATGTTCAGAGTATTTGCAATAACTTTATGCAAAATTGTGAATTTTTCACTAAAAGGTAAAGAATTGTCCTTCAACTCTGGTGGTGTGCGATACCTAATTGCCTTCATTTTTGCCTTTAATTTTAGCTATTCTGCCATGGCGCAGGTCGAACAGCGTGTTAAAACCCCTCCTGACGTTCTGCCCGTCAAAGCCGACACCTCAGGCATTAAAAAGGATACCTTAGTCGTTACTGCAGATACCCTCAAAAGGCCCTCCGATTCCACCGTAGTCCAACCTCCGCCCAAAGGCGATATAGAGACAACTATCAACTATTCGGCCAGAGATTCAATCCGAGCCAGCGTCGATGGTAAAATGATTTGGCTATATGGCGAGGCAAAGATAGTATATGGCGAGATAGAACTCGAGGCAGACGAAATTGTTATCGACTATGGCAAAAGCGAACTTACAGCACACGGCACCAGGGATTCGCTGGGTCAGCGGGTGGGCTACCCCATTTTCAAGAATGGAGCAGAACTTTACGAAACAAAAGATATTGTTTACAACTTCAAAACAAAAAGGGCACGAATCAGCGAGGTAGTCACTACTATAGGGGATGCCTACCTCCACGGTGATGTGGTTTATAAGAATGAAAAAGGCGAACTCCTAAGCCTGCGCAACAGCTACACGACCTGCAATCTGGAGCACCCTCACTACGAGATCAAAGCCACAAAAACGAAGGCTATTCCCAACGATAAGATCGTTGCAGGTCCCTTTTATATGCAATTCAACCAGATTCCATTACCCATCGGGTTCCTGTTTGGAATGTTCCCTTCTCCGAAGAAAAGCGCATCAGGTATCATTGTACCATCGTATGGTGAAGAAAAAAGGAGAGGATTTAACTTGCGAAACGGAGGCTACTTCTTTGATATAAGTGAATACATGAAGCTTGCTCTTACGGCAGATATTTACTCGAAAGGAGGTCATGCGTTGTACGTTAACTCGAATTACATGAAACGTTATAAATACAACGGTTCAGTAAATTTCGCATATTCCAAGAACCCCGATGGGGATGATAAGATAGAGACCACTAATTTCCAGAAGGACTATCGGATCACGTGGTCACACTCGCCCCAATCGAAGGGAAGTGGTCGATTCTCAGCCTCAGTGAATGCAGCAACTGCCACTTTCAATCAAAACAACAACTTGTCATATGGTACGTCAGGGGACATTTACAACAATTCCAATTTGAATAATACAACGGCCAAGCTAAGCTCTAATGTTTCATACAGCAAGCGGTTCATAGGGACGCCGCTTTCACTTGGTTTGAACCTCAGCCATAACCAGGACCTTAACACGAAGGTCGTTGATTTGTTGCTGCCAAACTTGAGCTTGAACATGGCTAACATTTACCCTTTCCAAAGCAAAAAGGGAAAAACGGGACCACTTGATAATTTTTCTATTGCCTACACGATGAACGCTGTGAACCGCGTAACCAATAACCTCGGCCGCTTGACGCCAACAGCAACAAAGGATAGCATTGCAGACTTTTCTTTCAGCAATTTCTCCACGTTTTTCGCCGATGGTAAGAAAGGGATGCGTCATAATATCCCGACATCATTCTCTCTGAAGCTTTTGAGGTATCTCACCATGTCGCCTTCATTTAACTATGAAGAAAAGTGGTATGGAGAACAACTTACCTGGGAATATGTCAACAATGTGCTTGAATCAGATACAGCGAAAGGTTTTCACCGTATCGCCAACTATTCGGTTTCTGTTGGACTTACTACTCGTTTTTACGGAATGTATCATATGAAAAACAAAGCGAAGAACGTGAAGGCAATTCGCCACATTATCAATCCATCAATATCGTTTGGCTATACACCCGACTTTAGAAAAAATCCAGATTACTTTCAGGAAATGATCAATCCCACGGATGAAAAGGTATTCTACCAAGATCGTTTTCTGGGTAGCGTGTATGGAGGTTCAACACCGGGGAAAAGCGGCTCAATAGGATTCGGCATCGGAAATAATCTTGAAATGAAAGTGCAAAAACCGGCAGATTCCGTGGCACGTAAGGTCATGCTACTCAATAATCTTTCGCTTAGCAGCAGTTACAACATAATAGCCGATGAATTCAAGCTGGCGCCCATCGGCATCTCTGCAAATACTAACATTTTAGATAACCTGCTCAATATCAACGTGGGGGCTACACTGGACCCTTACACAATCCTGGTTACGGGAGATGAGGCGAGCAAGAATCGTCAGGAACAAAGAATCGATGAACTCGCATGGAAGAGCGGCAACGTCGGAAGAATCACCAATGCTTCGCTAGCGATGAGTACGAACCTAAACCCCAAAGCACGAAGCAAGGAAACCTCGAGCCGCGAAAAGATATCCAAATCCGATCTTCCTGAACAGGAGAAGCAATTCCTCCTTGAAAATCCGGATGCCTATGTCGATTTTGATATTCCCTGGAGCATGAACATAAATTACACCCTCGGCTATTCTCATCCGGTCAACGTTCCAGAAAGCATCACGTCAACTATAAACATGTCGGGCGATGTTTCGATATCGGCTGCATGGAAAGTTACTTTTAGTACAGGATTTCACTTTGAAGAAGGTGAATTCACACAGACTAACCTTGGCATTGCGCGCGATCTCCACTGCTGGACTATGCGCCTGAACTGGACCCCCTTTGGAAGATTCCAGCAATACAATTTTACGATCAATGTAAAATCTTCAGTTCTTCAGGATCTTAAACTTGAAAGAAGGAAGCCTTTCTTTGATAATTTGTGAGCCCGACCTAAGAAACGTCATTTGAAAGCTCGAGCGACTCTGCGACGACATGGTAGCTTGAAGCTTGCGTCTTGAAGCTATTTCAACCAACCCTCCACCTCTTCAATCGTAGGATTCGGTACTTCGAGTTTCATTTTCTTACGCAATCCACACACGTCATTAAAAAGCTTCGACGCTTTCATCTCCTTCAGTTGAACAATAGAGGTAATACCCATTTTCTGTAAAATAGGAACCAATTCCTTTCGGACTCCAATCGCTTCAAAATCCTTTTCCGTCAACTGAGCTGCAGGACTTTCCGGCTTCATCTGCGGGAAGAAAAGAACATCCTGAATAGAAGGTGAATTGGTCATGATCATAGAAAGCCGGTCGATTCCGATACCCAGGCCGGCCGTTGGTGGCATGCCGTATTCAAGGGACCGAAGGAAATCTTCGTCAAGTGCCATGGCCTCTTCGTCACCACGCCGTCCAAGCTCTAGCTGTTCTTCGAAGCGTTTGCGCTGATCAACGGGATCATTCAGCTCGCTGAACGCATTAGCTATTTCTTTACTGTTGCAGATTGCTTCAAAACGTTCCACTAATCCCGGTTTACTCCTGTGCTTCTTTGCTAACGGAGACATCTCAATCGGATAGTCTGTTATGAACGTAGGCTGGATCAGGTTAGGCTCACATTTCTCACCGAATATCTGGTCGATCAGCTTACCTTTTCCCATCGTATCGTCTATGGGAACATGAAGCTTGCGGCAAGTGTCACGGAGCTCCTGTTCGGTCATTGTGGATATATCAACGCCGGTAAAATGTTTGATCGCTTCAAACATTGTAAAACGCTTCCATGGACGCCTGAAGTCGATGGTGTTCTCGCCTACTTTCACTTCCGTCGTGCCGTGAAGGTCAATAGCCACCTTTTCAATCATCTCTTCCACAAGATCCATCATCCAATTGTAATCCTTGTAAGCTACGTAAAGCTCAATCTGGGTAAACTCCGGGTTGTGGAACCTCGACATGCCTTCGTTCCTAAAGTCTTTCGAAAACTCGTATACTCCAATAAATCCTCCAACGATCAAACGTTTCAAATAAAGCTCATTGGCTATCCGCAGATAGAGGGTCATATCAAGCGTGTTGTGATACGTTTTGAATGGACGCGCTGCCGCCCCGCCGTACAACGGCTGAAGGATCGGAGTTTCCACCTCCAGGTAGTCCTTGTGATTCAGGTACTGCCTCATGGAATTCACCAACTGCGTACGCTTGACAAAAGTATCGCGAACCTGCGGGTTCACTATAAGGTCAACGTAGCGCATCCGGTACCGTTGCTCAGGATCCGTAAATGCATCGTGGCGCGTTACATTTCCCTGTTCGTCCGTCGTGTCTTTCACTACCGGTATCGGGCGCAACGATTTAGAGAGAACCGTGAGGCCTACCACATGAATGGATATCTCTCCGGTTTGTGTCGTAAACCCAAAACCTTTCACACCTATAATATCACCTATATCGAGGAGCTTCTTGAAAACAACATTGTAAAACGTTTTATCTTCCGTGGGGCAAATATCGTCGCGACGTACATAAATCTGAATTCGTCCAGTTTCATCCTGAAGCTCGACAAACGAAGCGTTACCCATCACCCTGCGGCTCATGATACGGCCTGCAATGGATATTTGACGATAGTCGCTTTTGTGGCGTTCGTAATTCTCGAGGATCTCTTTCGCCGATGCGTTAACCTCAAAAAGCTCTGCAGGATATGGGTTTATCCCAAGCTTTTCGAATTCCTCAAGACTCTTCCTGCGGATGATTTCCTGTTCGCTCAACTGCATATCTCAAATTTTGCCAAAAATACTGGAATTAGGGAGAGGGAAAAATCGCCAATGCCATTTACGATTGGAATAATGGACGAACGACTTTCGGCTTAGGCGCAACTTATCCTGCTCACGATGAAAGCGAAGTGATTTTTTCCGTTCCTGTTTTAACGGCTTAGGTGCTAGCGGGAATTCTGATTCTTCCGCCGTTTGATCTCGCGCTGAATGAGTGTTAACTCTCTGCTGCTCTGACCGGCCACAGAGGTGTTTTCCTCGGCCCTTCGTAACAAATACGGCATCACGGAGCGAACAGGTCCGTAAGGAAGATACTTCGCCACATGATACCCGGCCTTTGCCAGGCTAAACGAAATATTGTCGCTCATCCCATAAAGCTGGGCAAACCATACTCTTTGATCTCCATTCTTCATCGAATGTTTTTCCATTAAGACGGTAAGCAAATAGTTGCTGTACTCATTATGAGAGCCGCACATTACTGAGATCCGCTGCCTGTTTTCAATACAAAAACTTAACGCCTGATTAAAGGCTGCATCCGTAGATTCTTTGTCAGGATAGATAGGGCTCTTATAGCCCAGCTCTTCCGCGCGCTCCCGTTCTTTTTCCATGTACGCTCCCCTGACAAGCTTGGCCCCCAGAAAATAATTGTTCGTCATTGCGTCGTGAAAGGAGTCGCTCAGATTCTTGAGTGATGCCGTCCTATAGAGCTGATACGTATTAAATATAAAAGCTCTTTTATGATTGTATTTAGCCATCATCTCGTAAGCGAACCCATCAATGGTATCCTGTATCCACGACTCTTCGGCATCAATCAAGACCGGAATTTTTTGGTCATAAGACTTTCGGCAGATTCGGTCCACCCTCACGCGAACCCTCTCGACGGCATCCTGGTCATCACTATTGAGAGGTGTCTTTGCTTGAACTTTCTCCAGCAGGTCCGTTGAGGCAAGTCCGGTAATCTTAAAAACTGAAAATGGGATATTCGTAGAGGTGGCGGCCTTTTCTATGGTGCGAATGGTCTCTTCCATCACAACATCAAAACCTGCCTCGGTCTTTTCTCCTTCGACCGAATAATCCAAGATGCTTTTTACACCAAATTGTCCCAACGAATTTGTTGCATACTCAGTGTTCTCAATACTTTCCCCACCGCAGAAATGGTCGAAAACAGTTTTTCTGATAATGGTTTCAACGGGCAGTTTTAGTTTGAGCGCCAGCTTAACAGCACCAGTCGCAATTGCAGATATCCAGGGATGATTGACCAGACTGAAGATAAAGTTAGCCTTCTTTATGGCTGCATTGGATTTATACTGAAATGCTACTTCAGTGTCTTCGAACGAAACGTTAGGCTTGGTATCCATAGCTCATAGGTGGCGCAAATATAAGTTGGAATTTCTTTGGCTCAATCGATTTCAGGACCTGGAAAGCCGGAGGCGTTTATAGAGTTTTTGATAACTTTCGAACTAAAGATTTACAAAACTCAGATGCTCCCCGATAACATTTTGTTTTCAAAAGATCCAGCCAAAGATTTGAGGGAATTTGTGCTTGCAAAAAAATACAGCAAGCTGGCTGTTCTTACCGACGAAAATACACGTAGCCACTGTTACTCGGAAGTCCGGGACCTGCTTCCGGATCATTTTGTGATCGAAATCAAGAGTGGCGAGGAAAACAAGAGCCTGACCTCCTGTGCCGCGATCTGGCAGGCGATGACAGATCATACCCTCGACCGACATGCCTGTATGATAATCCTTGGAGGGGGCGTATTGGGGGACATGGGAGGCTTCTGCGCTGCCACCTATAAGCGGGGTATTGATTTTATCCTCATACCCACCACGTTACTTGCCCAGGCTGATGCAAGTATTGGCGGAAAACTAGGGGTCGACTTCAACCATTTGAAAAATCATATCGGCGTATTCCAAAAACCGAACCTTACCCTGCTCTATAGCGGCTTTCTCAAGACACTCCCGCTTCCGGAATTAAGGTCAGGGTTTGCTGAAGTTGTCAAGCATACCCTTATCTCGGATAGGCCGATGTGGGAGGCAGTTTCATCGAGACCGCTCGGCGACCAGCCGTGGGATATCCTGATCAGGCACTCGGTTGAATTCAAAGCAAGAGTGACTACGGAAGATCCCAAGGAAAAGGGTTTGCGCAAGATTCTAAATGCAGGACATACAGTGGGCCATGCGTTAGAGACCTTTTTGTTAAACGATGGCCGTCGCATTCTTCATGGGGAAGCAATAGCTGTTGGACTTATAGCCGAAGCGAACATCGCTCAGACCAGGAATATGATTTCAGAGGAAGAGTTCGTTAAGATCTGCAGTTATCTAGTACAGGTTTATGGAAAAGTAAGCTTTAAGGAAAATGATCTGGAGGCAATAGCACGCCTAACACTTCAGGATAAGAAAAATAAGGAAAATAGAATACTATGCGTTCTCCTGGATGGGATCGGAAAGTCTCGCTGGGATTGCGAGATTAGCCTTGATGAGGTAAAAAACTCTCTGTCATTCTACCTTTCGCTCTAGATGTAGTAAGCTTCCTCCGCGGCAGCAGTAACCTTTTCAGTCTTCAGAGCGCCCTTAAAGCCTGATGCCGTTTTGGCAACAAACTCTCTCGTCTTCTCTTTTCTGTCCCCGGTTAATAACCATGCTGCTAACAAAGCGCTTGAAGCAATGCCCACACTAATAGCAATTTTTCCACTTGTACTCATAATGAGAATAACTCTAAACTGGAATCAAATGTTTCAACATATTAAAGAAAAATCTCTTACAAACTGTAATTTGCCCGGCAAAATTTGAAAAAACACATTGAGCTCTTCGATCCAAATCAAACGAACGACTGTTTTGAAAGGAAAAGCATCGCTGCTTCCTGCTTCCAAAAGTATCAGTAACCGTGCCCTCATTATAAATGCCCTGGCTGGCAATAGTTCTAAACTTGAAAATCTATCGGATGCGAATGATACCCAATTGATGTTGCGGCTTGTCAATTCGAAGGATCGAATCATCGACGTGGAGGATGCGGGGACGACAATGCGATTTCTCACGGCATATTTCTCCGTTACTGGCCAGCATAAAGTCTTGACTGGCACGGAACGCATGAAGGAACGCCCAATAGGAATACTTGTCAATGCTTTAAGAACTCTTGGTGCGGAAATTGACTACCTCGAGAGAGATGAATACCCGCCTCATGAGATTAAAAACTTTACAGGACAAAAAGCAAACGAACTCCGCGTTCGAGGTGATGTCAGCAGCCAGTATATTTCCGCTTTGATGATGATCGCGCCGGTCCTCCCCAATGGACTTACAATAATATTTGAAGGCAAAGTAGGAAGCCGGCCTTACATTGAAATGACGGCCACGTTAATGAAACATTTTAACGTTGAGTCTACGCTTTTAGAAGACCGGGTCGTCATTCCTTCTCAGGATTACAAGCCGGCTTCATTTACAGTCGAGTCCGACTGGTCAGCCGCGAGTTATTGGTTTGCCTTTGCAGCGCTGGCAAAGGAAGCATCTGTCTCGCTTCCCAGGCTGTCACTCAATTCGGTGCAGGGGGACAGCAAGATCATTGAAATCGGGGCCGCTCTTGGGGTAGACGCAAAGCTGGAAAATGGACTATTAAAGCTCACCAAATGCGAACCAAAGACTGAGATCAGCTGGGACTTCACGGATTGTCCTGACTTGGCACAAACAGTGGCTGTAATTTGCGCTGCGAAGGGCATTAACGCGAAGTTTACCGGACTGGAGAGCCTCCGTATTAAAGAAACAGATCGTATTGCAGCGCTTCAAAATGAGCTTCGGAAAATTGGCGCTGATTTGATTGAACACGATAGCGCGCGGTGGTCGCTGATACCGTCCACTCACTTACCATCAGCCGCTTCATTCCAAACCTACAAGGACCATCGAATGGCAATGGCATTCGCACCGCTGGCAACTTTGATGGATGTTCAGATTGAAAATCGCGATGTGGTAAGAAAATCCTATCCCAATTTTTGGAACGACATAGAATCATTCGGTTTTCCAGTTCTCAAAGGATCAGGCGGTTGAAATAATCCGCCGCCCTGAGAAGTCTGCTTCCGTACCAGGAAAACATCTCACCGTCGACAAGTACAAGTTTTGATGATGGGCTCATTTCTTTCAGTTCATTGATATGCTTTTCCCGAAAAGGATATGGCTCTGATGAAAGGAAGATTAAGTGTGGTTTGATTCCTGCAATTTGCTCCGCTGACAATTCGGGATACCTTGGAAAATCCGCCAATACATTTTTCAGATTTAACATGGTGAGTATTGAGTCGATGAATGTTCCGCTCCCGGCCGCCATCCACGGCTTCCTCCAGATCAGATAGAGTACGGATTGGGCCGAATTCTTTTTGACAGAACTGAGACGCAATTCAATCTCGCGTGCGATGTGGCTGGCTTTATGTTCTGTGTCGGTCATTGCACCAACCGAGGTAATCATGGAATATGCGTCATGCAACGTAACGATGTCGCTCAACCAAACGGGATACTGTTGCTTTAATCGCGTAATTCCGTCGAAATAATTCTCTTCCTTATTCCCGATAATAAGATCCGGCTTGAGTGCATCGATGGACTCATATTGAAAATTCTTTGTGCCTCCAATAATAGTTTTGGTTCGGCGCCAGCCTGATGGGTGTATGCAAAATCTTGTTATTCCAACGACTTGTTGTTCGAGTCCAAGGTCGGCAAGCAGCTCTGTTTGCGAAGGAACCAAAGAGATGATTCTTTTCGGAGGATAGTGAAATGAAACTTCGTAGCCAAGCTGATCGAAAAATGACCGGATCGTCATCTTCAAAAATACGGGAGGAAGATTGAAAGAAAAAAACGTACAGAGCACACAAAGAAAAGACCCTCTCTGTAAAAACTCTGCGGCCCTGCACGTATATCTTCAATGTACTTGCTGGAAGTACAGTTGTCTCATTAAAAAAACGCACAGAGCACATGAAGAAAAGACCCTCTCTGTAAAAACTCCACGACCCCGTGCGTATATCTTAGTCAACCTCGATCGGTTGAGAGAGCTGATTGGGAATTCGTATGAAGAAGGTGGTTCCTTTTCCTTGCCTTGACTTCACTTTGATCGATCCCTTCAATCGCTCAATTGTATCTTTAACAATAAATAATCCAAGTCCTGTTCCTTGCGATTGATCTGTTGCCCTAAAAAACAGATCAAAAATTTTATCCTGAAACTCCGGATCGATTCCGATTCCGTTATCTTCTATGCTAAGGTCGCAAAATTCCTCAGTGACGTGTGCTGCAATTTTGATAAATGGATTTTGCTTTTGCAAGTCCTGATATTTGATCGCGTTCGAAAAAATATTAGTTACTATCGTCTTTACCCTGATAGGATCCGAATACCATTCAATCGAATTGTCCACTTCGAAAAGAACGTCAATCTTATCCCTGTGAGCAAGATTCCTCAAATTTTCCTGTTCCTCCTCCAACATTCCCTCCAGATCGATCTTGTCGCGCTGTAGCGCCAACTTCTCATTCCGGAAAAAATTGTTCATCTCATCGATGTACGCGTCCAATTTCAGCAAGGTTCTTTTTATCAAGCCGATATATTGGTCCTTTGCTTCCAAAGGCGCGTCTTCCGCAATTTTTACCAGACCCAGCGCCGACATCAACGGAGCTTTCAGGTCGTGTGTTGTTTTATAAATCACCTGGTCCAGGTGCTGATTAGAACGCACAAGATCCTTTTCCTTCTTCTTCTTCTGAGTAATGTCGTGAAGCTTCAGGACTAATCCTTGTACCTTATAATGATTCAGTAAATTTGATACATGTACGTCAAAGTAAACCTTGTCGTGCTCGCCCCTGTTTACCGAAATCTCGTCAACGAAAGGATATGAGGCCTCTTGCAGACAATCTTTCCAGGGTTGTACTTTCTCCCGTTTGACAAAATCGAAAATATTTCTTCCGATAACCGCAACGGGTTCAATTCCAAAAACATCGATAACCGACGAAGAAATATAACGAACCCGATATTCCCGGTCTGTCACAATAACTATGTCGTTCGAATTTTCAACAAGTTCCTGGAACATTTCATTCTCCATACTCCACTTTCTCTGCACCAACCGTTTAAGTGTTTCCGTTATTAGAAAAATCCTTTTCTGTCTTATATCAAAATCGCCATGCTACTCAATTGGGTCGACACCTTGAGGTTCGATCCAGTTACCGTAGTCTGGTTTAATTCAAACTTCAGCTTACCATCAATTACTTTAAAATTGATACAGCTCCCTTTTTGTCCCATTCCGTTACCATCTGTGACCGTAAGGACAGATTTTCCGGTAACGCTGGTTTTTATGATATCAAAATCCCTGTTCTTCGATCTGCCAACATAAACAACTTGGCAACTCTCTGCTTCGCTAGCAGTGCTCAGTTTCTTGATAACATACTTTTTAGTTCCCTTAGCCTTGCCATCGTACCAGGTCTTGAGCGTGTTGAAGACGTTCTCGTCTCCTATCACACCGACGACGAAGTCGCCTGGTTCGGACTCATTTGGCCATTGAACATACTTTATAAAGTTGTACAACATGGCCGCATGAAGTTCATGTGTTGGCCTCTCCTGAGCAGTAGCCGCGACTACCATTGTTCCCAGCAGCATTGATAAAAATAGTTTTTTCATAGATTAAAAATTAGGGCTTAAAAACTTAACTAATCTACTACTCAAGGAAAAAACCCCACCCCGACTACTCGGGGCAAGGCTTCCAAACAACCCATTAGATCAATATCGCCATAGAGGATAGGGCTCCAGAAACCTTAAGGTTCGAAGCTTCAATAGCCTTCTGGTTCAACTCAAACTTGAGTTTGTTATCGACCGTTTTAAAGTTGATTGCGCTACCCTTCTCACCTAAACCACTCTTGTCTGTTATAACAAGCGTTCCCTTGCCTTTTACTTTATTATTTGCATTTTCAAATTCACCGCTTTTTGATTTGTCGATGTACAACACGTGACAATCCGTTACCTCAGCTGCAGAACTAAACTTCTTAATAACATAAGTCTTTGATCCGCGGGGTTTGCCACCATACCACGCCTGAAGTGTGTTATAGATGTCGTTGTTTCCTACTACACCAATCACGAACTCGCCAGCACCAGCGTGGTCAGGCCATTGAACATATTTGGTAAAATTGTAGACCATCATGGAGTAAACTTCCTGCACTGATCTTTCTTGAGCAAAACTGCTGCCACTTGCAAGAAGCGCCGCAATTGTTAGTGCTTTAAACATTTTCATAAATCTTATTATTCTTGGTTTGTTTGTCTGGTACAAAAATAGGCCCCCCCGTCAACGCGGAAGAGCCTATTAATACCCTAATCTTATTGATGTAAGGTTTTGACCGAGGAATCACCGAATATACCTGAAATCGTGGCCTGCTTTGAGCTGGAGCAGGAATTCGTAGATAAGATTTATGACATTTTCCACGTCTTCCTTGTGAACCATCTCGACGGTGGTGTGCATATATTTTAAAGGCAGAGATATCAATGCCGATGCGACCCCTTCCGACGAATATGCAAATGAATCGGTATCTGTTCCGGTAGACCTCGACACCGCCTGACGCTGGAACGGAATTTTCCTATTTTGGGCCGTCTCCAGTACCATTTTGAGAACGTTGTTCTGGACCGCCGGTCCATAACAAAGAACCGGACCTGCACCTGCTTTCAGATTGCCACTCTCTTTCTTGTTGTACATCGGGGACTGGGTATCGTGTGTGACGTCTGTGCAAATAGCAACGTCAGGTCTTATCCGACGTGAAATCATTTCGGCGCCACGCAGCCCAATCTCTTCCTGAACTGCATTGACGATATAAAGACCAAATGGGAGTTTCTTTTTACGTTCAAACAACTTCCTTGCGACTTCAGCAATCATGACTCCACCCATGCGGTTATCAAGGGCACGTCCAACGATCCACCGTTTGTTCAACTCCGCTAGCTCGTCGGCAAAGGTTATCACGCAACCCACATGAACCCCCATCGCCTCAACTTCCTTTTTTGATTCTGCTCCAATGTCAATAAAAATGTTCTTTAGTGTAGGCGGCTCTTCCTTCGCTGCATCGCGCACGTGAATTGCCGGCCATCCAAATACTCCTTTTACTATTCCTTTTTCCGTTTGAATATTTACTCTCATCGACGGAGCAATCTGGTGATCTGACCCTCCGTTGCGTCGCACGTAAATGTAGCCTTCCTCAGTGATGTAGTTTACAAACCAGGATATCTCGTCGGCGTGTGCTTCAATCACTACTTTGTAAGCAGCCTTTGGATTGATTATTCCTACCGCAGTTCCATACACGTCAACGATATGGCTATTGATGTAAGGTTTTATGTAGTCCAACCAGATTTGCTGGCCCGGAGATTCGAAGCCAGTCGGAGATGCATTGTTAAGATAGGCGTAGAGAAAGTCGTTACTTTTTTTATCCATGACTTGTTTTTGTTAGTCGTTACAAGGGAATGTTACCGTGTTTTTTGCGGGGCAATTTAGCGACTTTATTTTCCAGCATGCTAAACGCACGGATAAGTTTCTCGCGAGTCTGATCTGGAAAGATCACTTCATCGATATAACCACGATGCGCTGCCCGGTACGGATTTGCAAACTTCTTAGTATACTCTTCGACCTTCTCATTCAGCTTCGCCTCGCGGTCTGCCGCTTCTGATATTTCCTTTTTAAAGATGATTTCAGCGGCACCCTTTGCACCCATCACCGCTATTTCTGCCGTAGGCCACGCATAATTGAGGTCTGCACCTATATGCTTTGAATTCATCACATCATATGCTCCCCCGTACGCTTTACGAGTTATGACTGTAACTCGCGGGACCGTTGCCTCACAAAAAGCAAATAA
The DNA here is from genome assembly GCA_035316905.1 of Chryseolinea sp. Classification (GTDB taxonomy): domain Bacteria; phylum Bacteroidota; class Bacteroidia; order Cytophagales; family Cyclobacteriaceae; genus Chryseolinea. Next base: position 14,592 of record DATHIE010000558.1, read on the forward strand.
CAACTTCGCTCCATTGGTAATAATCGCATTCCACTCCTGATCTGTTCCAGGAAGAAATCCCGGAACGTCTTCAAACACAAGCAAGGGTATGTTAAAACAATCACAAAACCTGACAAACCTGGCGCCCTTCACACTAGAATTAATATCAAGCACTCCGGCTAAGGATGCCGGCTGATTCCCAACGATTCCGATGCTCCTACCCGCAAGCCTGGCAAAACCCACAACAATGTTTTCTGCAAAATTCTTATGGACTTCAAAAAAACTGCTTTCATCAGCCACTCCGTTGATAACCTCACGCATATCATACGGCTGGTTCGGATTTTCAGGAATAATGTTATTAAGAGAGGGCCTCGATTCATCACCAGCACTGTAGTCAGTTCTCGGTGCGTCGTCCTCGCAGTTCTGCGGAATGTATCCCAGCAGTGATTTTATCTG